>JAAZCO010000449.1 GCA_012513235.1 Gammaproteobacteria bacterium | reverse complement strand
TCACGCTATGTTACGAGCGTATTGCCCACTTTAGAAAACTCGCCCGTCAACTGCCACGGCTTAATTCATCTGCACTCAATTAACCCACATAAAATAATGCTTAAGCACTGTGCTGAAAGTTCTCATCACTGCGCGCTTGCAATTGATAGAGCCAAGTAAAGCCTTGCTCCCAATGCTGATGACCTGATTGCACATTGATATGCCCTGCGTTAGGTAAAATCACCGCCTCACTGCCCCAGCGCTGGGCAAATAGCAGTGCACGTTGCGCATCCGCTGCATGATCATTGCTTGAACCAACCAACACGCTCGGAAATGGCAATGCTGCGCGTGGCAGCGGTGCAAAATTACGTAAAGCTGCTGGGCAATCAGCGCGCTCAACGTCGGCAGGTGCCACAAGCAAGGCACCGCACACTCGCGCCAGCAGAGCCGGTGCTGCCTGCGCCGCCCAATGCGCCACTGTGACACAACCTAAACTGTGTGCAATCAACACCACCGGACGTCGATCAGCGGCAATCTGACGCTCTAATTTAGCAATCCACGCTTGGCGTTGCGGTAACAGCCAGTCTTCTTGTTCAACCCGCGCACACTCAGGCAACACCTGCTGCCAGTGTGACTGCCAATGCCCAGCAGGCGAGCCTTGCCAGCCCGGCACAATCAGGTAACGCACATTAGTGGTCTGGCGCATCAGCGCTCTCCTTGTCAGTCCTCGCCGCCTGCACCTGCACTCAATTGAACAACCCTATACAAGGTGCAGGCCGCGATGGCACAACTTAACGGTTGGGTTGTGGCGTCAAGCGCAAGTAAGGCTTAACCGCGCGGTAGCCTTTAGGGAAACGCTCATCCAATTCCGCTTGATCTTGAATCGATGGCACAATCACCACCTCTTCACCATCCACCCAGTTTGCTGGCGTCGCTACTTTGTAGTTATCAGTGAGCTGCAGTGAATCAATCACGCGTAAAATCTCATGGAAGTTACGGCCGGTGCTGGCTGGGTAAGTGATGGTCAAACGCACTTTTTTGTTCGGATCAATAATAAACAGTGAACGTACGGTTAAAGTGCTGCTGGCATTGGGGTGAATCAGGTCATACAGCTCAGACACCTTACGATCTTCATCAGCCAGAATTGGGAAGTTCACTATTGTGTTTTGCGTTTCATTAATGTCTTTAATCCACTCGTGGTGCGAATCCACCGGGTCAACCGATAAAGCAATCGCCTTGACATTACGTACAGCAAACTCATCTTTAAGCTTAGCGGTGAAACCTAATTCCGTGGTGCACACAGGAGTGAAATCTGCAGGATGCGAAAACAATACGCCCCAGCTATCGCCCAACCACTCATGAAAATGAATCACGCCTTCGCTTGAATCTTGGGTGAAGTTCGGTGCGATGTCGCCTAATTGAATACTCATTGTTGCAATCCTCAGGAATGGGTCAGTGGCCATCACTATGCCTCAGAATGAACCCGCAACAAAAGAATATAAAACCATTTATCTATAACCAAAAAGAATATCAACCTCACGCAACCATTAAGACCCTAAAAGAATAAGAGCATCACAAAACAGTATTTTAAAGAATAAGCACAAGCACCTATGATAAGCAGCCTAACGCCACCCTTTACGGCGCACTGGTCTCCATCAATACAAGGCGAGTCACTATGTCACGACGCACCTCCCCAGTCATTCCAGGTTTTGGCCTCACACTCGGCTACACCTTGGTCTACCTCAGCTTAGTGATCTTTATCCCGCTGGCGGGCATGTTTATTTATGCTGCGCAGCTGACCTGGGATGAGTTCTACACCATTGTCAGCGCACCGCGGGTGATCGCGGCACTCAAGCTCAGTTTTGGTACAGCCTTTATTGCCGCTCTACTCAATGGCCTGATCGGTACGCTGTTTGCTTGGGTGCTGGTGCGTTACCGCTTTCCGGGACGCAAGGTGATTGATGCCATGATCGACCTGCCCTTTGCGCTGCCAACAGCGGTAGCAGGTATTGCCTTGACTGCACTCTATGCGCCGAATGGCTTTATTGGACGCTTTGCGGCAGATCTGGGTATTGCGATTTCTTATACCCCGCTAGGGATCACCTTAGCGCTGACCTTTGTCACCTTACCCTTTGTGGTACGCACCATTCAGCCCGTACTGGCCGATATACCGCGCGAACTGGAAGAAGCCGCCGCGTGCTTAGGTGCGCGTCGCTTGCAGGTGTTTCGCCATATTTTACTGCCCGCGTTATTACCGGCTTGGCTCACCGGCTTTGCTTTGGCTTTTGCGCGCGGTGTCGGTGAATACGGTTCAGTGATCTTTATTGCCGGCAATATGCCCGGTAAAACAGAAATTTTACCGCTACTGATTATGGTCAAACTTGATCAATACGACTATGTCGGTGCTACCGCGATTGGCGTGATGATGCTGATTGTGTCTTTTGTATTATTGCTACTGATCAACCTTCTGCAACGCTACGTTGCTAAAGGCTAAGGAATAGATA
>JAAZCO010000095.1 GCA_012513235.1 Gammaproteobacteria bacterium | reverse complement strand
TGGGGCTACCGTGCGCGCGGTATCTTAGATTACAACAACGCTATTGCTGGTATTAACTTGCACCCGAATATGGCGTTCTCCCATGATGTCGACGGTTACGGTCCCAATGGTCAGTTTAACGAAGGCTCTAAAGCAGTCAGCTTTGGTCTTGATGCCGACTATCAAAACACCTATACCGCTGGTATTTCATACACCAATTTCTTTGATGGTCGTTACAACACCCTTAAAGATCGTGACTTTGTCTCGCTTAATTTTGGTATGAACTTTTAATCACAACCTGCAGTGCTGACTAGGGTTGGCACTGCAGGTTGTGCGTCTCCCAATTTTTTATCCTTTAGGAAGACTGAATTTATGAAAACAAATAAAACTTTGATTCAAACAGGTACAGCGTTTTTATTATCGCTGTTCGCTAGCAGTGTGATGGCGGCTGTTTCTGCAGATGAAGCTGCAAAATTAGGTACATCGTTAACACCTTTTGGCGCGGAAAAAGCAGGTAATGCTGCAGGTACGATTCCCGCTTGGACCGGTGGCTTAGCTAAAGATGCAGCAGCTGTGGATAGCCGTGGTTTTTTAAGCAACCCATTTGCTGGCGAGAAGCCGCTGTTTACTATTACTGCGCAAAACGTCGATCAGTACAAAGACAACCTCACACCCGGTCAGTTAGCGATGTTTAAGCGCTACCCTGATACTTATCGCATGCCGGTTTACACCACGCATCGCTCGGCAACGATGCCCAGTGAAGTGATTGAGGCGACCAAGGCCAATGCGGTGAATACTAATATGGTGCAAGGCGGTAACGGTCTTGAGAAGTTTGGTGTGGCCAACGCATTCCCCATTCCGAAAAACGGTTTGGAAGTGGTCTGGAACCACATCACTCGTTACCGTGGTGGTAGCGTTAAGCGTTACGTGACGCAAGCTACACCACAAACCAATGGCTCGTACTCCTTAGTGTATTTTGATGATGAGTTTGTGTTCCCTAATAGGCTCAAAGATTACGATGCCAGTAAGCCAAGTAACGTGTTGTTTTACTTTAAGCAAAAAGTAACAGCACCATCGCGCTTAGCGGGTAACGTTTTGCTGGTTCACGAAACACTCGACCAGATTAAAGAGCCGCGTATGGCGTGGTTATATAACGCTGGTCAGCGTCGTGTGCGTCGTGCGCCACAAGTGTCCTATGATGGTCCAGGTACAGCAGCAGATGGTTTACGTACCTCTGATAACCTGGATATGTACAACGGTGCACCCGATCGTTATGAGTGGAAGCTCAACGGTAAAAAAGAAGTTTATATTTCGTACAACAACTACGAGTTGGATTCACCGAAACTTAAATATGCTGACATCATTAAAGCGGGTCACATTAACCAAGATTTAACCCGTTATGAGTTGCACCGTGTTTGGCATGTGACTGCAACACTAAAAGCAGGTGAGCGTCATATTTATGCAAAACGTGACTTTTTCATTGATGAAGATACCTGGCAAGCAGCAGCAATCGACCATTACGATGGCCGTGGTAACTTATGGCGTGTAGGTGAGGCGCATTCATTGCACTACTTTAACAAGCAAGTGCCTTGGTACTCGTTAGAGGCATTGTATGACCTGCAATCAGGTCGCTACCTTGCTCTGGGTATGAAGAACGAAGAGAAGCAGTCGTATGAGTTTGGTACTGTTGCATCTTCCAGTGAATTCACCCCTGCAGCATTGCGTCAAGCAGGTGTGCGTTAAGCTCAGTTTATTGCGTTGCAGCGCAACGTAACTTGAGTGCCAGTAAAAGCCAGGCGTATTGCCTGGCTTTTTGGTGTCTGGACAGTGGGCTTTATAATAGATAAAAAAAGACCCGCACAAGTGCGGGTCAAAACCGTGTTTAGCCTGATGAGGAGATAACTTGAAAACCGACCTGTTGGTTTCTAAATTATCACTGACCTTGCGATCAGTTGAGTTAATAATATCGATTCTCATTCGCAAGTCAAGTTCTAAATGAAAATATTCCCTGTTTAGCGTGAGTGCGCTGTAAGAATCTGTGAAAAATATTGCGGATAAGCAGCCTGTGCAACCTGATAAAGCAACTCAATACAGTGAGTATGTTAAGCTGTGCATCCGTTCGATTATGAGTTTTATGCGGTTATGAGTAAAAGCGAAAACCCAATTTTTAAAGTGATTTTTTTGAATCAAGGTCAAGTCTTTGAAATGTATGCCAAGTCCATTTATCAAAGTGACCTATGGGGCTTTTTAGAGATAGAAGAGTTTGTCTTTGGCGAGCGCACCCAAGTGGTGGTCGATCCTAGCGAAGAGAAGCTTAAAGCACAGTTTGATGGGGTGATTCGCAGTTATATACCCATGCAGTCCATTGTGCGTATTGATGAAGTTGAGCGCTTAGGCGTGGCCACCATCAGTGAAGCTGCTGTGGGTAATGTGATGTCCTTTCCAATGCCTGTGCCCAGTAAATAAATACGTTGCGTGCTTAGATTGGGTTTATTGAATTAAATCTATCTCGGCAGCGCCTTAATCGCAGTTGTCATCAACACGGCTGTGATTAAGGCGTCAGCGGCGCCAGTAAAGCGTCAATGCTGGCGTCATCCAAAGC
>JAAZCO010000094.1 GCA_012513235.1 Gammaproteobacteria bacterium | reverse complement strand
TGAGTACAGTTGTTGGTGGAGCGTTGTTTGGCTTGGGTATTGTGATGGCGTCAGGTTGTGAAACTGGCATGATGTACCGCTTAATGGAAGGGCAGGTGTTATTCTTGCCAGTATTTATCGGCAACGTAATAGGCGCGACTTTCCTTGCTTATTCCTGGGACCATTTGGGTATTTATACTGTGCTGGTTGCTAGTGGTGCGAAGATTAATCTGATTAATAGCATAGGTCCAACTGCTGCGATTTTCAGCACATTGGCGATGCTCGGTGTATTGTATGCACTGACGCTGTACCGTGAAAAAAGCTATCACCGTCAATTTGAATTCAATAGAGCTGCTAAATAATATGCCAACCCTAACTGAAGCTGATTTTACTCTGGATTTGCGTGGTGAATCGTGCCCTTATCCAGTGATTTATACCCTCGAAGCACTGGCGGGGATGAGTAAAGGCGAGCTGCTACAAGTGATCACTGATTGCCCAGGTTCGTTTCGTAATGTGCCTGAAGAAGCGCTGGCGCACGGCTATACCTTTGCCCAAGAGCCATTGAAAAACGGGCAGGAGTATCTGTTTTATATTTACGCATAAAAAAAGCAGGCGCCCGTCATGGACGCCTGCTTTGTAAACTTAAAGCGCTTTATGTATTAGTTATACACATCAAACACGCCCAAGATACCGCCTAACCATAAGTGCACCAACATACTTGCTACATAGCCTAAGAAAATCACCGGCATCCAGCGTAAGTGGCTCATAAAGGTGTAGTGACCGCGTGCCGCACCCATCAGCGCAACACCGGCTGCAGAACCCACCGACAGTAAGCTACCGCCCACACCCGCGGCTAAAGTCACTAGCAACCAGTGACCATGGCTGATAGCAGGGTTCATTTCTAATACCGCAAACATCACTGGAATGTTATCCACTACGGCAGAAATAATACCGATACCAAAGGCTGCCCAGGATGCACCTAGGCCGTCAAACAAGTGTACAGAGACCAGTTGTAAGTAGCCTAAGTAGCCTAAACCACCCACACACATCACTACGCCGTAGAAGAATAACAAGGTATCCCACTCAGCACGGGCCACGTTTTTAAACACGTCAAAGGGAACAACACTACCTAAGTAACGCAGTTGTTTTTGGTCGTCTTTGGCTTCAGCTACGGTGCGCTTTTTCGCTAAAGAAGAAGGCAAGCTCATGCGTAGGAAGTAACCGAACAGTTGCAAGTAACCCAAACCGACCATCATGCCAAATACTGGCGGTAAGCCTAAGAACTGGTGACCACACACTGCCGTCACAATGGTGAATAAGAACAACACCATCACACGGCGTGCGCCACGTTTGAGTTCGACTTCTTCAGTTACGCTCTCAGGTTTGCCCTTAGGAATAAAGAAGGACATCACGATGGCAGGCACAACAAAGTTCACCACTGCAGGTAAGAACAGGTCGAAGAACTCTAAAAACTCAACCTTACCAGCCTGCCATACCATCAGCGTGGTGATATCACCAAAGGGGCTGAAAGCACCACCGGCGTTGGCTGCAACCACGATATTCACACAACACATGGCAATAAAGCGTTTTTGACCTTCGGCAACCTTAAGTACCACGGCACACATCAGTAAAGCTGTGGTCAAGTTATCGGCTACCGGCGAGATAAAGAAGGCTAAAATACCGGTGATCCAAAAAAGTGACATATAGCCAAAACCTTTTTGCACCATCCACGCACGCAAACCTTCAAACACGCGGCGTTCTTCCATCGCACTGATATAGGTCATCGCGACCAGCAGGAACAACATCAACTCGGTAAAATCGAGGAAGTTGGTGCTGAACGCGGCACCGGTGGCGGCGTGATCTTTACTGGTAATGCCCACGAGCAGCCAGATTAAACCTGCGCCAATTAACATAGGTTTGGATTTACGCAGTTGTAGTTTTTCTTCTAGCACTACCACAATGTAAGCAATAGCAAAAACAAACACAGCCAAATAGCCAGCAAGGGTAGTTGTGGCATCCAAGTGTTTGACTGTTTCAACAGCACCACTGGCTAAAGCTGGCATCGATAACAACGCAGCAGCAACAAATATAAACAAACTTCGGAACATAAATGTTTTCTCAAGATTGGTTAAAGGGTGTAGCTGCAGAGCAAGCGCTACGGATGGTTGCAAATTGTAACAAAGTG
>JAAZCO010000093.1 GCA_012513235.1 Gammaproteobacteria bacterium | reverse complement strand
TCTTGGCTGAAAGTAGACCACAAAGTTTTTTTTGTGTCTACACTCAGACTTTAATGTGGTGCCGGCACCAAGAGTCGAACTCGGGACCTACTGATTACAAGTCAGTTGCTCTACCAACTGAGCTATACCGGCAATGGCGGCTATTATATAGATTCGAAGTGCCTTGTAAAGCCTTTCTTCAAATATATTTAACTTGAGTCAATTCAAGCAGTTACGACGCATCACTAAAATCAGCTGTAGCCTAGTGGACATCAATGTTTAGCTGTTTTTTCAGCTGCGCTGCGCCAATAATAAAAGATTACGCGGCGTGAGCTCTGCAGCACAAAACTCGCCTAATTCAACAATAAAACCTTGTTCCTGTAAAAACAACGCCTGATCCAGCACCAGCCATAATTCCAGTGGCCGACGAAACAACCCACGCACCAATTCTAAGTTACGCACCCAAGCTAAACGCTGCCAACCTTGCGCTTCTAATTGCGCCCAGTCTTGCTCTGGCACCTGAGGTAATTCTTTTAGCGCAGCCACATCCTGACACCACTGCGCAAAGGATTTGTTAAACCAAGTCGCCGACAATGAAGGAGTGGGTAAGTACTCATCCAGCTCACGCAAGCTGCGCTGCACAATATCAAAAGCTAAACGCCAGGCCATCGACTGATCACGCAAACGCCGCTCACGAGTCGTCGCAGTGACTGTGGCGGTAAGTGGCAAACTTAAATCATCACGACTCAATTGCAACTGTGACGCTCGCCCAGCATTGGACAGCGGCTGATAGTGCTCAGCGTGCGTACGATTATAACAACAGGGCGCTAAGGCTAATGCTGCCGTTGGCTGTGCGCTGACCTGACGCAGCAAATGGGTATGCAAATCACCACAGGCATGTAAAGCCACCACAGTATCGCTGCGCAGCAAAGGCGCAACGCTGGCGGGACTCATCACATCACATAAAGTATGTTGGGCATGGGGGAGATATTTTTCGCTGATGGCCTGAGCACTGCTGATCAATTGAGCATCAAACTCTAAGCTCTCAAGCTGCGCATCCGGCCACGCCAGATAACGTCCTAAATGCCCTTTACCGGCACACCAATCCAGCCAATGCTGAGGCTGATGCAGTAACTGCTGCGCGCTGCCCTGCACTGCACCGGCAAAGGCGGCAATCTGCTGCCACTTGCGCTGCGCAATACCGCTTTGCATACGCAGCGGCCGCTCAGTCAGCTCAGCAGGATTAAAAGTACCCAGGCGACACAGTTGCTCAGCGTGCTGCGCCCAACCCATAAAGGGTTGCGGTGCAGTCAAACTATGCGCGCTGTTATGACAGGTTTCAGCATCAGCCAAGCTGCGGCTGCGCAACCAAGCGGCCAACTCAGGATGATCAGCTTCCCAGTTGAGCTGTTGCTCAATAAAGGGCTTTTCGCGCCAGATACTTTGCTGTGCACACAGAAACGCATCCAGCGCTGAAAATCGTTCAGCTAACGCCGCACCACTTAGGATTGGCGCATTGAGACCACCCACCTAGCGACCCTGCAACGCATCCACGCGCAAGACACGTTCAAGCCAGCGAAAGATCTGCACTAAGATAAAGGTCATCAGTAGATAGAACAAACCCGCAGCAAAGAAGATTTCCACCGGTAAATAGGTACGCGCAATAACAGTACGCGCCATCCCCGTCAGCTCCAGCAAGGTGATGGTACTGGCCAATGAGCTGGCTTTAAGCATCAAAATCACTTCATTACTGTAGGCGGGTAAACCAATACGCGCGGCCCGCGGTAAAATAATATGCCGCATGGTTTGCGCACGCGTCATACCTAAAGAGCGTGCTGCTTCAATTTCACCTGGCGGTACCGCTTGAATTGCGCCACGGATAATTTCCGCAATATAGGCGGCTGTGTGCATGGTCATGGCAATCAGCGCACACCAATATGGATCGCGCAAATACGGCCATAACGGCCCCTGACGCACCGCATCAAATTGCGCTAAACCGTAATACACCAAAAACAATTGCAGTAATAACGGTGTACCACGGAAAAAGAAAATATAGCTAAAGGGCACCGCACGCACATACCAATGGCGTGACGAGCGCGCCATACCTAACGGAATAGCAAAGAGCAGCCCCACCACCACCGCGATACCCACCAGCTCTAAGGTTAAATAGGCACCTTCAAGCAGCTTGGGTAACCACTTAATAATCACATCCCAATTCATGCTGCGCTCCTGGTGAAGCCGCGATTAGCGCGTTTTTCAAAGAGATGCAAAATCAGCATACTGATCACAGTCAGAGTCAAATAAATGCAAGCGGCCACCATAAAGAAGGTGAACGGCTGCTTCGATGAAGTCACTGCCACTTGTGCGCTGCGCATCACCTCATTTAAGCCCACAACTGAGACCAAGGCAGTATCTTTCATCAAAATCATAAACAAATTACCCAAGCCCGGAATCGCAATCCGCCACATTTGCGGCAAAACCAGTCGCAATAAAATGCGTGGGCGCGATAAACCCAAGGCTAAACCCGCTTCACGATGGCCGCGCGGAATGGCTAATAAAGCACCACGAAACACTTCAGTGGCATAAGCACCAAAACATAAGCCTAAGGCTAGGACACCAGCAGAAAAAGCACTGAGTTCCAGCTCTGGGTAGCCAAGCGCCTCACCCAACTCACGCACAAAGCCCACCGAGCCGTAATAAATCAACAACACCCATAACAACTCAGGTACACCACGCACCATGGTTGAGTAAGCGTCGCCCAGCAAACGCAAAGCACGATAGGGAGACGTTTTTGCTAAGGCACCAGCCAGGCCTAAACACAGACCTAAAGCCAATGCGCACACCGCCAGTTGTATTGTCATCCAAGCACCCGCTAGCAGTGCTGGACCAAAACCATAAAGTTCGAAGTTCATCAGAAATACTTGTGTGGTTCGCAAAGTAAAACCGCCACAACAAAGTGGCGGCTGCTTACTGCACGATCTTAAAAATTAATACACATCAAATGGGAAATACTTATCGTTGATGGCTTTATAAGTGCCGTCTTCAACAATTTCTTTCAGTGCAGTGTTTAAGCGCTCACGCAGTTCATTGTTGCCTTTACGCAGTGCAATACCGATCTTATCGTTATCAAACACTGGCTCGCCTTTAAATTCATAATCGGCACCGGCATCGCTTTTCAGACATTCCCAGTTCACAAATTTATCCGCTAACACGCCATCTAAACGGCCTGAAGCTAAATCTAAGTAAGCATTTTCGTTGGTATCATAGAGTTTGATATCCACCGCTTTACCGTAGTTATCTTCTAACCAGTTACCAGCAATAGTAGCGCGCTGCGCACCAATGACCTTACCTTTCAGGTTGGTCTTATCCACAACAAAATTGCTGCTCTTAGGCGCAATAAACTGTAGACCGTTGGTGTAGTAGGGGTCGGTGAAATCAACGGCTTGCAAACGCTCTTCAGTGATTGACATCGAAGCTGCTAAGAAATCAAACTTCTTAGCATTCAACGCTGGAATAATACCATCCCAGTCCGAGGTGACCACACTGCACTCAACTTCCATTTTCTTACACAATGCTTTGGCGATATCCAAGTCAAAACCAACGACTTCACCGTTGGAATCAATCAGGTTAAACGGAGGATAAGCACCCTCAGTACCAATTTTAAGCTTTTCTACGGCAAAACTTGCCGTTGCAAATGACAAACTCGCAGCTGCCACTAAGAGTAATTTTTTATAGTTCTTCATCGTTATCGCCTCAATGGTTATGACTGGACATAAATTGCTTACACCGCTCAGATTGCGGATGATCAAACACCTGTTCAGGTGTTCCCTGCTCCTCAACTAAACCTTGATGTAAAAATACCACTTTATTGGATACTTGACGGGCAAAGTTCATTTCGTGCGTGACCAATAACATGGTGCGGCCTTAATCAGCCAAAGCACGAATCACTCCCAATACTTCTTGCACCATCTCTGGATCCAGTGCTGAAGTGGGCTCATCAAACAAAATCACTTTCGGCTGCATTGCTAAAGTGCGCGCGATGGCGGCACGCTGCTGTTGACCACCTGAAAGCTGATTGGGATACACATGACGTTTATCCGCAATGCCGACTTTAGCTAACAAGGTTTCAGCCGTAGCGATGGCTTCATCTTTACTTAAACCCAGCACACGACGTGGCGCTTCGATAATATTATCGAGCACAGTCATATGTGGCCATAAGTTAAAGTTTTGAAAGACAAAACCCACTTGCGTGCGTAAGCGATTAATTTGCTGACTATTAGCGGCAACCAATTGACCGTCACGATCAGTTTTTAATTGCAACTCTTCACCCGAAAACAAAATCTGCCCACGGTGTGGATTTTCTAACAAATTAATACAGCGTAGAAATGTTGACTTACCTGAGCCTGATGAGCCTAGTATGGATATGACATCGCCATCATTGGCGGTTAATGAAATGCCTTTTAAAACGTCTAAATTGCCATAGCGCTTATGTAAATCACGTATTTCTAAGGCAGGAATGGCCTCAGCCATAAAAGGTCCTCTTTGAACGAAGAGTATGCTTAAAGCGTGTCATTACTTGATAACAAGCAACGCACAAATCCCGCGCAAACGCTTGAGTTTGCCAGCGGACTGCTCAACGATAGAATAATAATGGTGCGATAGTGCCAGTTTTAGGGTCGCTTGAAAAGCACAAGACTCGGAACGGCTCTAGTCTTCATCAGGTGACTTAGCAGTCTTGGGTGATAATCGCAGGCTACGTAAACTACGCTTGACGCTTTTCAAGTGATTAACCAGTGAAGGGCCACGCGCCATCGCGACACCCATGGCTAACACATCAATCACTACTAAGTGCGCAATACGCGAGGTTAAAGGCGTGTAGATTTCAGTGTCTTCTTGCACATCAATCGCCACATGGACTGTAGCTAACTCGGCTAAAGGTGTATGACTGGGACACAGAGCAATTAAAATAGCCCCAGTTTCCCGCACCAAGTGTGCAGTGGTTAACAAGTCCTTGGAACGTCCCGATTGTGAAATACAAATGGCCACGTCAGTTGGCTCAAGAGTCACCGCAGACATCGCTTGCATATGCGGGTCGCTATAGGCTGCAGCGGTCAGTAATAAGCGGAAAAACTTATGCTGAGCATCGGCGGCCACCGCACCCGATGATCCAAAACCATAAAACTCGACACGTCTAGCTTTAGCTATAAGAGCAATGGCAGCCTCTAAAGCCTCAATATCCAACTGCTCACGCACTTCAATTAAAGTGTGCAACGTTGTATCAAAAATCTTTAATGCATAATCCGTCACTGCATCATTTTCACTGATCGCAAACTGACCAAAGCTAGCACCAGCCGCCAAACTTTGTGCCAACTGCAATTTTAGATCTTGAAAGCCCAGGCAGCCAACCGCACGGCAAAAACGCACAATAGTAGGTTCACTGACGCCAACTAACGCAGCCAAGTCTGACATCGAACTGTGCATCACTGCAGCAGGGTCAGATAAAACATGTTGCGCCACTTTAATTTCAGACTTGCGCAGTGATTCAAGGGATTGGGCGATATGCTGTAACAAATTCACAATGTTCAACTCATTTAGCGGATGCCACAGTTATGTAGCGATTTTGTAGTTATACTACAACAGTTGTTTGTTCGCACGTTTTTCCAGAGGAGAGCAGCCGTGAGTATGCCTTGTGACATGTTAGTGTTCGGTGGTACAGGTGATTTAGCACTGCACAAATTACTGCCTGCGCTATACCACTTACACCGCGAAAATCGCTTGCCGAGCGATATGCGCATCATCGGTATTTCTCGAAAACTGCTGGCCCGTGAACGTTATTTAGCCTTAGCTGAACGCCATTGTCGTGCACAAATTGAGCGCAAAGACTTTGCTGATCACACTTGGCTGAGTTTTAGCGAACGTCTTGAATATTTTTCTATGAATGCCGAGCAAGCGGCTGACTTTGGACGATTGGCAACCTTTCTCAGCAATCAAGTACAGCGCAATTGTATTTATTATTTAGCAACTGCGCCGCATCTGTTTGAAAGCATCGCCTCCAACCTCGCATTAAATGGTTTAGCCGGACGCAACACTCGCATTGTGATTGAAAAACCCATTGGCCATTCACTGCAATCCGCCTTAGCAATTAACGCGACCATTGGTGCGGCTTTTAGCGAAGAACAAGTCTTTCGTATTGACCATTACTTAGGTAAAGAAACCGTACAAAACCTGATGGCACTACGCTTTGCTAATGCACTATTTGAGCCGGTCTGGCGTGCTGCACATATTGATCATATACAAATCACCGTAAATGAAACCATCGGTGTAGAAAACCGCGGGGCCTACTACGACCATGCCGGCGCCATGCGCGATATGCTGCAAAATCACTTGCTACAACTGTTATGTTTAGTGGCCATGGAAGCTCCCGTACGTTTTGATGCTGACGCAGTACGCAATGAAAAAGTGAAGATTTTACAAGCCCTACGCCCAATCAGTGGCATGGACGTGCAAGACAAAACGGTACGTGGCCAATACGCAGCCGGACAAGTGGGTGGGCATAACGCCCCTGCTTATTACTTTGAAAAAGATATCCACAGCGATAGCGACACTGAAACCTTCGTCGCTATCGAAGTCGAAGTGGATAACTGGCGCTGGGCTGGCGTGCCTTTTTATTTGCGTACGGGCAAACGTCTCGCGAAGAAAACCTCAGAAATTGTCATCCAGTTTAAGCCGGTACCCCACAGCTTATTTAGCGACAGCCAAGC
>JAAZCO010000448.1 GCA_012513235.1 Gammaproteobacteria bacterium | reverse complement strand
GCGCGTGGTGCACAGTGTCCCCAATGCCGAGCTGCAAGCGGCAGGTAAACGCCCATTATTTATCGTGCTCGATGGCACTTGGACCGAAGCGCGCAAAATGTTTCGCAAGTCAGCTTATCTAGCCGACTTACCGGTGCTGAGCCTGCAGCCGGAAGATATTTCCAACTACCGTTTGCGTCGTTCAACCCGCGATGATCATTTGTGTACCGCTGAAGTCACCGCACTGTGCTTGCATCTTGCCGATGACATTCAAGCCGCCACCGCACTAGAAACATGGTTTGCCCGCTTCAGTCGTCACTACCTCGCTGGCCGTAAGCCCCCGTCGATCGCCGAGAAAGAAGCCTTGCGTAATGGTACCGCCCTATAGGATTATCTGACTTGCACAGCGCTCAGCTTGCCCGATCCAGCATTATCAGCAGGGTTTAATTCAGCAAGTAGGGTGCATAACTTACTAGCAGTCACCTCGGTTGCAGCTCATTCGCACAATGAAACGCTCACTCAGATAGACCGTATTTTGATATAGTTAGCAAGCTAACTAATTTGGTAGAAATCTTATGAGTACAACCACAAAACCACTTTACGGTATTTTATTGGTCATGTGCGCAGGCCTGTTGTTGGCCTCACATGATGGCGTTTCCAAATACCTCACCCATATTTACCCGCTGATTATGATTATCTGGCTACGCTACTTTGTACAAACCGTTGCCATGGTTATTTTATTTTTCCCGAAAATGCGTTGGGCCATATTACGTACGCAACGCCCTTGGTTGCAGTTGGCGCGTGGCATGAGTTTGCTGAGTATTAGCCTGCTGTTTATCAGCGGTTTGCGCTATATCCCCCTAGCCGAAGCTACAGCAGTGATATTCTTGGCGCCATTGATAGTCACAGTGCTCTCAGCCGCCATCCTGAATGAAAAAGTCAGCAAAGCGCAGTGGCTGGCGGTGTGTGTTGGATTTTTAGGCGTAGTGTTGATTGTGCGCCCAGGTGGAGCATTGTTTACTCCGGCTATTTTATTTCCTGTCAGCGCATCATTTTGCTTTGCGGTGTACCAGTTAATCACGCGCCGCTTAGCCAGTACGGACCACGCTGTGACCAGTAATTTTTTATCTGGCTTATTTGGCACCCTAGCATTGACTGTCTTGCTTCCAGGTCAATACACATTGGATGTTGCACAAATTGACTGGGTCTTTATGTTAGCGCTAGGTTTGCTGGCCATGACCGCGCATATGCTGCTGACCATGGCCCTAAAATACTCGAGTGCGGCAACCTTGGCGCCTTTCACCTATGCACAGATTATCTTTGCGGGTGTGGTGGGCTATATCGCCTTTGGTCAGTTACCTGATATCTATTCTATTTTTGGTGTGCTGATCATCAGTTGCAGTGGTTTAGCCGTAGCGTATCTACAGCATTATGCGGCAAATAAGTCAGAGTGATGTGTTGTTACGCAAAATGGCCTGCAGTTTTTCCAGTTCAATCGGTTTAGCTAAATGGCCATTCATCCCCGATTGCTTGGCACGCAAGTGATGCTCCTCGAGCACATGTGCAGAAAGCGCGATAATGGGTATGGGCGCTAAGTTGTGTGCTGCTTCATAGGCTCGATGCTGCTTAGCAGCGGTAAAGCCATCGAGTACAGGCATCTCGCAATCCATCAACACCAAGTCGTAATGTTTTTTTTGCAGCATGTCTACTGCAATTTTACCGTTAGTGGCGATATCAATACTGATGCCTAGCTTGCTCAATAAGCCTTTGATGACTTTGACCGAGATGGGATCATCTTCAGCGACCAGTATGCGCTTAGCGCTCAGTTGATGTGCTGACTCAGTGGTATCCACGCTTTGTTGGACTGCATTAATCAGCGTGGTTTTTAAAGTGGAGCCGCTCACAGGCTTCATTAAAATATGATTGATACCTGCATTACGAGCCGCAACAGCATTCACTTGGCTGCTGCTGGTGAGCATGATTAAGCGAGTGTCGGCAGTGAGCAGCGGATCTTCTTTAACCCGTACAGCAAAGGCAATCGCCGTTGGGTTATGAGTTGTTTCACTGATAATAATCGCCTTAAAGCGTTGGCCTTGCATGCTTCTATTGCGTAAGAGCGCGATGGCT
>JAAZCO010000447.1 GCA_012513235.1 Gammaproteobacteria bacterium | reverse complement strand
TGTACGGTATTAAAGATGGGTTGTGGAAAAATTTAGATGTGACGATCAAAGGGATTGATCAAGTGGCACCGCAGTTTCGTTTACGCAAGCGTGACTAGTCATCCAGCACGTTAAAAATACAACTGCAGCAGCCTAGAGATATGGGCTACTGCAGTTGCTTAAGTCCTAAGCGGACTTGCTCGCCGCCATTTGATAAGCGGTTTCTAGAGCAATATGAATACTTCCTGTATCAATCTCACCTGTTCCCGCTAGATCCAGCGCAGTACCGTGATCCACTGAAGTGCGGATAATTGGCATGCCTAAAGTGATATTCACAGCTGAACCAAAACCGCGATGCTTAAGCACAGGTAAACCTTGATCGTGATACATGGCGAGCACTGCATCACACTGTTTCAAGTTGTGCGGAGTGAACAAAGTATCAGCCGGTAATGGGCCGACTAAGTCCATGCCTTCAGCGCGTAAACGCTCCAGCGTGGGTTGAATAACATCCAGTTCTTCACGACCCAAATGACCATCTTCACCGGCATGTGGATTGAGTCCACACACGAGAATACGTGGTTTTTTAATCGCGAACTTCTGCTGTAAGTCCGTGTTGAGAATACGCGTAATGGTTTCCACACGCTCGCTAGTAATGGCATCTGCTACATCACGCAGCGGTAAGTGCGTGGTCACTAAAGCGACACGTAAACCGTGAGTAGCCAGCATCATCACCACTTGTGGCGAATGGGTTAGCTCTTGTAGAAACTCGGTATGACCTGAAAAGGGCACGCCCGCATCGTTAATAATGCCTTTGTGTACCGGTGCAGTAATCATTCCAGCAAATGTGCCATCAATGCAGCCTTGACCGGCACGCGTGAGTGTTTCTAACACGTGCTGGGCGTTGGCTTGATTGAGCTGACCGGCCACTGCAGGCTCATACAGTGGGGTATCCCACACATAGAGACTGTCAGCAGGGGCGGGCTGATCAGGCCAAGCATCAGGTTGCACATCGAGGAGTTGCACCTGCAAGCCCAGTAATGCAGCGCGCTCACTGAGTAAGGCACGGCTAGTAATCGCAATCACTGGGTAGGGCTGTACTTCATGCGCTAACATTAAGCATAAGTCAGGGCCAATACCAGCTGGCTCACCAGCTGTTAAAGCAAAGCGCAAAGTCATAAGTCTTTAATCTCCACATAGGCTTCGTCACGAATCTGACCGAGCCATGTTTGCAATTCTTCATCGTATTTACGGTTGCGCAGTAAGTTGAGTGCTTGCTGTTCACGCATTTGTTCACTGCTGTCGGTGCTACGACGATCGAGTACTTGCAGAACGTGCCAGCCAAATTGACTTGCAAAAGGTTTAGACAGTTGACCAATCTCAGTGCGTGCCATTTCTTCACGGAACTCAGGCACTACAGAGCTAGGGTCAACCCAGTTCATATCACCGCCATTGAGGGCTGAACCTGGATCTTCAGAGAACTGCTTGGCAAGTGCAGCAAAGTCTTCGCCACTGCGCAAACGCTCATACAAACGGTTGGCTAGTTTTTGTGTTGCTTCAGGGCTGCGAATCTCGCTGGGCGTGAGTAAAATATGGCGTACATGTACTTCGTCGCGATACATCACTTGATCGCCACGTTTATCTAACAGCTTGAGCATAATAATGCCGCCAGCGGTACGCGTTGGTTCAGTGACTTGGCCGACCGACATTTCACCCACTAAACGGTCAAAGGGTGGTGGTAATTGTGCTGCACGACGCCAGCCCATATCACCGCCTTCAAGCGCGTTTTCACTGGCTGAATAGCTGATAGCGAGTTGCGAGAAGTCACCGCCATTTTTGAGTTTTTGCACAATAGTGGCGGCTGTTTTTTGTGCTTGCTCTAGCTCGGCACTGGTGGCGCCATCGGGAACTGGAACCAGGATATTGGCCAATTCATATTCTTCAGCCAATTGCATCTTGCCTAAGTCGGAGGCCAGAAAGTTTTGTACTTCTTGGTCTGTGACTTGGATGCGCTCAGTCACACGGTACTGGCGTACGCGGCTGATAATCATCTCATGGCGAATTTGCTCACGTGCGTCCTCTAGGCTTAAGCCATCCGCAGACAGCGCCTGTTCAAATTCTTTTTGCGTCATGCCGTTACGTTCGGCGATAGTCGCCATTGACGCACTCAGTTCTTCATCGCTGACACGAATCCCAGAACGCTCAGCAATTTGCAATTGGATGGCATCAATAATCAAACGCTCCATCACTTGCTGGCGCAACACATCATCTGGAGGCACTTCAACGCCACGCTTGCTGATGGTTTGCTGCACTTCTTTGAGGCGCGTTTGGTACTGACTGAGCATCACCACATCGTTATCAACAATAGCAGCGATGCGGTCTAGTTTTTGCTCTGCTGCGTGGACAGTACCGGCGAGCATAGTGCTCACCAGTACCAGCGCAGATAGGGGTTTAATAAGCATTGTTTTCACGTTCACGGTAGCCTTGAATGCCTTCATCGAGGAATGTCTCTACTTTGTTACCGGTTACACCACCTAAGCCTTTTAAGACGATCTGCAGGAAGA
>JAAZCO010000092.1 GCA_012513235.1 Gammaproteobacteria bacterium | reverse complement strand
TGAGTTTTAGTTGAATCAGTTGATTCTGCGAGTTCATTGATCAGTTGATCTTTGCTAAGGGCCATAAGTAACGCTCCATGGTGAGTAAGGGCTGCAAAGTAGCATGAATCTTTGTTGGTGCGTAGAGAACTATCGAACAAAGTGCCTAAATAACCAAAATTGCGCTTAATAAACAGGCATATCTGCGCTATGGGCTTTATTTAAGTGCTTTTAATTGATGTTTGAGTCATCGCTGTGTGCATCATCTGCAATCAGAGAGAGCAGGGCGTTTTGCTGGCGCTGTGCTAACAGTCGAAAACGCACTAAAAGCTCACGCTCGTGCTGTGAGAGTTCTGCGCTGTCTAAGCGTACGCTGGCTAGCTGCACAGCTTGGTTATCCTGTTGCAGGCTGTTTTGCAAGCGCGCAATAATCTCAGAGTTCATGCTGCGATGTTGTTCGCGAGCGACGTGTGCAATACGATCGCGCATGCCTTCAGGTAAACGCACAACAAATTTATCTGCTGTACGACTTGAGTATGTGATGTTTTTTTTCAGGCTCATAGTATAACCATTAGGTATAAAAGATTTATAAAATAAAGAGGTTTGACGCTATTGTATATAAATATGTATATAAAGATCGTGCTTTAATGCAAGCCTGCAGCACTACTGGCATGGCGATCAACCAAGAGTGGTGTACATGCTTTATCACTTCACAGTGACTGCAATATCTGCATATAGTTCAGTGCTGTGCTTACCCCTAGAGTAACTGCGGGCATTGTGCTAAATATTATGCTGCACAGCGACTGAAAAGATGTAATGCTAAGGCATAAATTGAGTATAGTAGCTACAAGGTCAACGTGACCTTAACCTTACATAATTGCAGTGCTCAGATTTCTTTAGATCTTAGCATTGCATGGCCACTTTTGAGTTTTTAAAACATGAATCGTAAATTTTACCAATGGGCTTTGGTTTCAGTGTGTTCAGTGTTGGCAGCCTGCTCGTCTAATAAAAAGCCTGAGCCTGTGGTCTACCTTGAAAAACCTGCAATTTCCGCAAAATGGATGTCTGATAAAGAGACATTACTGCGCGAGTCTATTAAAGGATCACCATTCACCCTACACAAACAAGATAACGCTTGGGTCGTCACTGCGCCTGCGCAAACTGCGTTTAATGCGGACCGCCCAACTTTGCTACTGCCTGCGATGCTGCGACCTATTACTAGTATTGCTAAAATACTAGAAGCGAACCCGGATACTTCAGTATTGATTTTAGGTCATACCGATACCGCACGCGATGACAGCGCTAGCCATAAGCTCAGTGCTGGCCGTGCGGGTGCTGTGGCGTCGATTTTCCGTCTCAGCGGTTTAAATCGTGATCGTATGATGCACTTAGGTATGGGTAGCTCTTTTATGCTTGAGCAAAATAAAAGCACGATGAAAAACCACCGGGTTGAAATTGTTATTACCCGTCATGCGCAAATGCAAGACGTGATGGCAATGTATCATCCCGTCTATGTTCGTCAGCTGGCATTAAGTCAGGCGCGCTAATTTGCAATGTGTTTTTAATTTAAGGTCCACTGATGAGTACTGAACACCTGGCGAATATGCGCCGTAATTACACCCGTGATGGTTTGTTGGAAGAGCAAGCTCCTTTAGATCCGCGCGTTTTATTTGAGCAGTGGTTTGCCGATGCGGTGGCCACTGAGCAGCCACCGGTTGAGCCTAACTCGATGATCTTAGCCACAGTGGATGCTGCAGGTCAGCCCCATTGCCGTGTGTTGTTGCTCAAAGGCTTAGATGCACGCGGTTTTGTGTTTTACAGTAATTACACCAGTGCTAAAGGTCGTCAGTTGGCGCAGCATCCGCAAGCGGCGTTGACGTTTTTCTGGCCGGCGCTGGAGCGTCAAATTCGTATCGAAGGTACAGTTGAGAAAATCAGTAGCGAAGAGTCGGATGCGTATTTTAATATGCGCCCGCTGGGCAGTCGCCTTGGTGCTTTAGCGTCAGAGCAAAGCCA
Organism: Gammaproteobacteria bacterium; assembly: GCA_012513235.1. Lineage (GTDB taxonomy): Bacteria > Pseudomonadota > Gammaproteobacteria > Pseudomonadales > Pseudomonadaceae > Denitrificimonas. The sequence continues at coordinate 7,323 of JAAZCO010000092.1, read as the reverse complement.
GCCACTCGCTTCGCGTGAAGTACTTGAGGCTACCTTGGCCGAATTAGAGCAGCGTTACGCTCAGGAAGCACCGCCGCGTCCTGCGCATTGGGGTGGTTATCGTATGCTGCCGCAGCGTATGGAATTTTGGCAGGGGCGTACTTGCCGTTTGCATGACCGTCTTAATTACCAACTGCAGACAGAGGGTTATTGGACGCGAGAGCGCTTAGCACCTTAACAGCTGTTGCTGATTGAGCTTGTTATGTTCAAGCTCAATCAGTTTAAGGCCTATTGTTTGACCTGCTTTACACTTGGCTATATTGATTCGCTGCGGTTTGCAGCCAATCTTCCAATTGCGCTTTTTTAACTTTGAGCGCTGTTGCCTCTTCAAGTTTTTCTAGCATGTAAGCTTTCTTTTGCGGATCATCACCTGCCATGGACAGCGCTAAGTCGCGATTGGTCCAGCGTTTGATGCGCGCGAAAATCCACCAGTGAAAATATAATCCAGAAAGCGTCGCAACTGCGATAATAAAATAATCCATAGGTTCCTCAAGGTTGGTGGTAACATCTAAGGTGTTTAGCTGTCTTTGATGGTCTGTATTTATATATTAAGGAGTCATCCATATGCGCAAGTCTATTGTTTTTGCGGCAACTTTTACAGCGCTGAGCCTACTTATGACGGGTTGTGCTTCTAAATTAACGGGCGATAGTTATTCGCGTGCTGATGCTCGTAAAGTACAAACAATACGTATGGGAACCATTGAGTCGTTACGTCCTGTTAAAATTGAAGGTACAAAAACGCCAATCGGTGCCGGTGCGGGTACGGTGATCGGTGGTATCGCCGGTAGTACAGTCGGTGGCGGTCGTGGTAGCGCGGTTGCGGCAGTGATTGGTGCTGTAGCGGGTGGTCTTGCTGGTGCCGCAGCAGAAGAGGGTATAACGCGCACTCAGGGTGTAGAAATCACTGTGCGTGAAGATGACGGGGTCTTGCGTGCTTATGTGCAGGCTGTGGAACCTAACCAAGTGTTTCGTTTAGGCCAGCGCGTGCGTATCACCAACGTTAATGGTCAAAGTCGCGTCGCACCTTAATTATTTAAGAGTGTCGCTGCTCAACAAGCCCTGAGTGACTCTAAAATCACTCAGGGCTTTTTTAATAGGCTATGCCCAGTCGTTTACTATTTAAGCTTTGTTTAATTTAGTAACATAAAATTTACAGACACTTGTGGGTTTGTACTGGATAATCGCCGTTTTTTTCTGATCGCTGGGTGTCTCCTGTTCGTCCGGCAGAACAATATGGAGGCTTATGTGGTTTTACTTGCGTTAGTTTTTGCACCTTTTCTGGCAGTTATCTTGCCTTTTCTCGCCGCGCGACGCGGTCAAACTTGGATTGCTGTGGCAACCGCCATTGCGCCTTTGCTTGGCTTGGGTTTACTGCTCAGCCAAACCTCGCAAGTGCTAGCTGGTGATATTATCAGCGTCAATTATGCTTGGATCACGCAGCTGGGCCTTAACTTAAGTTTTTGCCTCGATGGTTTAAGTTATCTCTTTTCTTTATTGATTCTAGGGATTGGTCTTTTGGTCATTCTCTATGCGCGTTATTACCTGTCAGAACAAGAGCGGGTGGCGCGTTTCTTTAGCTGTTTATTACTCTTTATGGGCTCAATGCTCGGCTTGGTATTGGCGGGTAATTTACTGCTGATGTTGATGTTCTGGGAGTTGACCAGTCTGTCATCGTTTTTGTTGATTGGTTTTTGGAGTCATCAAACTGCCGCTCGCCAAGGAGCGCGGATGGCGTTAGCAGTGACCGGTGGCGGTGGTTTAGCCTTGCTGGCGGGTATTTTGGTGATTGGCCATGTGGTGGGCAGCTATGAGTTGACTGAGGTATTGGCCGCCGGTGACGTGCTGCGTGCACACAGTTTATATCCTGTGGCTTTAGTGTTGGTGTTATTGGGTGTGTTTACCAAGTCCGCACAGTTTCCCTTTCATTTTTGGCTGCCGCACGCAATGTCAGCGCCCACGCCTGTATCGGCTTATTTGCACTCAGCCACTATGGTGAAAGCGGGTGTGTTTTTACTGGCGCGTTTGTATCCGCTGTTATCCGGAACGGATTGGTGGTTCTACTTAGTGACCTTTACTGGCCTGATTACTTTGTTAGTGGGGGCGGTGACTGCTTTATTTCAGCATGATCTTAAGGGCTTGTTAGCCTACTCAACCATCAGTCACCTGGGTCTGATCACCTTGTTATTTGGTTTGGACTCAGATTTTGCTCCAGTGGCCGCGATCTTCCATATTATTAACCATGCCACCTTTAAGGCGTCGTTGTTTATGGCGGCAGGGATTATTGACCATGAAACCGGCAGTCGTGATATGCGGCGTATTAACGGTTTGTGGAAGTATATGCCGCATACGGCCGTTCTAGCGATGGTGGCCTCATCTGCGATGGCCGGTGTGCCGCTGCTCAATGGTTTTTTAAGTAAAGAGATGTTCTTTTCGGAAACTCTACATCAGCATTTATTGGGTAGTTTTAGTTGGTTGTTGCCGACTATGGCCACTATTGCTGGAGTGTTTTCTGTCGCTTATTCGCTGCGTTTTATTCACGATGTATTCTTTAATGGCACACCGATTAATTTGCCGAAGTTTCCACCGCACGAGCCACCGCGCTATATGAAAATCCCTGTGGAAGTGTTGGTGTTTTGTTGCTTACTGGTGGGTATGTTGCCAGCCTTTACCATTGATTCGTTATTGGCTACGGCGGCGCAAGCCAGTTTAGGGCATGCCTTACCTGAGTATGACTTGGCGATTTGGCATGGCTTTAATCTACCCTTACTGATGAGTGTCTTGGCCCTGATCGGTGGCGTTTTGGTGTATAGCCAGCGCGAGCCTTTGTTCCGTTGGTATGAAGGCTTGCCTGATATCAATGCGCGCATGATATTTGAAGGCGGCATACGTTTTCTGTATGGCGTTGTTTCGCGCATGTTAGCGCGCATTGAGAATGGCTCTTTGCAGCGTTATATCAGTCTTTTATTGGTCGCGGTAATTGTCATGCTCACCGTATGGCTGGCACCTTTGACACAAATCACCGGTGAAGTTGCTTTAACGCCTGTTGATCCTTTAACAGCTTTAGGTTTAGGCGTGATGGCGATCAGTGCGCTGCTCACTATGGGGTTGCACCGACAGCGCTTAACCGCGCTGTTGATGCTCAGTGTTGTCGGTCTCGTAGTTGCCATGGTGTTCGCACGCTTTTCAGCGCCGGACTTGGCGTTAACCCAGCTTGTGGTTGAGGTCGTGACCATCTTGCTGATGCTGTTGGTGGTGTACTTCTTACCCGCTCAAGCGCCGCTGGAGTCCAGTAGCTTATTGCGCTTACGTGATTACGGTATTGCGGCAAGTTGTGCGGTGTTGATGGCGGTACTGACTTTTGCGGTATTGACGCGTCCGTATCAGAGTATTGCTGATTTCTTCTTGGCTAATAGCTTGACTGGTGGCGGTGGTACGAACGTAGTCAATGTGATTTTAGTGGATTTTCGCGGTTTTGATACCTTGGGTGAAATCAGTGTATTGGCGATTACCGCTATTGCCACAGTGGCTTTACTGCAAGGTTTAAGTCTGCCGCGTGCGCGTGTGGATACCATGGGGCGAGCGTGGTCGACAGAAGTTTATCCGATGATGCTGGGCATGTTGGCACGTTTGATTTTGCCACTGGCTCTTTTGGTGTCGATGTTTATTTTCTTGCGTGGTCATAACGAGCCCGGTGGTGGTTTTATTGCGGGCTTAATCACTGCGGTAGCGTTGATTCTATTGCAAGTGGCCTACGGTCAAGAGTGGGTGCAAACCCGTATGGGGGTCAGTTTGCCACGCTTAGCGGCAGCGGGGGTATTGATTGCCGCAGCGACGGGCTTGGCGAGTTTGCCTTTGGGCTACCCCTTCTTAACCTCGGCTTTTGCCCATATTAATCTGCCGTTGATTGGTGAGATTGAAGTGGCATCCGCCATGCTGTTTGATTTGGGTGTGTACTTGACTGTAGTGGGAGGCACGCTGCTGATTTTAAGTGGTTTGGGCGGTATTGGTCACAGTGTAAAACTGCCGGAGGAAGCGTAATGGAATTATTAGTCGCCATTGCCATTGGAGTGTTGACCTTCAGTGGTGTGTATCTGATTTTGCGTGCGCGTACTTTTAGTGTGGCGTTGGGTTTGACTTTGTTTTCCTATGCGGTGAATTTGTTTTTATTTGCGATGGGACGTTTGCATACGGGGCAGCCGGCAGTACTCAGTGATGCCAGCAGTTACACCGATCCAGTGCCACAGGCATTAGTATTGACGGCCATTGTGATTGGTTTTGCTATGACGGCCTTTGTGCTTATTTTGTCTTTACGAGCACATACTGAACTGGGGAATGATCATGTGGATGGTGTGGAAAAGCCTCGACCTGAGACCAAGCAGCGCAAGATGAAAAGTAAGCGTCAGCAGGCTAAACGACAGCGCCCGGGAGCATCACGATGAATCATTTATTGTTGCTCCCCGTATTGTTGCCGTTGTTGTGCGGTGCGTTACTGATGCTGGTGCCGCGCCAAGCCATTCAGTTAGCGCGCCTGAGTAGCGTCGTAAGTGTTCTGATGCTGTTGCTGTGTGCAGGCTATTTGTTGCTGCAAGCACACAGTGGCGATATTCAGGTATACAGCTTAGGCAATTGGTCGGCACCCTTTGGGATTGTCTTGGTCTTGGATCGCCTCAGTGCTTTGATGCTAGGAGTCACTGCAGTACTTGCGGTATTTGTGACTGCGTATGCAGTACGCGGTGATGATCAGCGCGGCGGCTATTTTCATGCGTTGCTGCAGTTTCAGATTGCTGGAATTAACGGTGCGTTTTTAACGGGTGACCTATTTAACCTCTTTGTGTTCTTTGAGATTTTACTGATTGCCTCCTATGCGTTGCTTTTGCATGGTTTGGGTGCGGCGCGTATTCGTGCGGCATTGCATTATGTGATTTTAAATCTGATTGGTTCCGGGTTGTTTTTAGTGGCTGCAGGCTTGTTTTATGGCGTCGCTGGCACACTGAATATGGTTGATTTAGCCCGTTTTGTTGCGCAAGCCGAAGGTGATCAGCTGTTCTTGCTGGAAGCTGCGGGTGCTTTGTTGATGTTGGTGTTTGGCCTGAAGGCGGCTTTTTTACCGCTGCACTTTTGGTTGCCGCGTGCTTATGCCAGTGCTACAGCACCCGTAGCGGCGTTGTTTGCTGTGATGACCAAGGTGGGCTTATATGCCATTTTACGCTTTGGCACCTTGGTGTTTGGTGATGAGGCCGGTGGTGCCAGTGGCTTAGGTAGTAATCTGTTGTGGGTGCTGGCCTTGTTAACCATGGCCTTAGCTGCTTTAGGTGCGTTTGCTGCCAATAGTTTAGGCAGCTTGTTAGCTTATTTAGTTTTGGTGTCGGTGGGTACTTTGCTGGCCGGGATTGCTGTCGGTACTGAAGCAACGATAGCTGCCAGTTTGTATTATCTGATTCACAGTACTTGGGTGATTGCCGGTCTGTTTTTACTGGCTGACATTATAGCCAAACAGCGTGCAGATTTGGGTGGTGGACTGAAAGTTGGTCCAGCTTTACTTAATCCACACTTGTTGGGTGCCAGCTTCTTTTTAGGTGCCATTGCGGTGGCAGGCTTGCCGCCGTTCTCAGGCTTTTTGGGTAAGGTGTTACTGCTGCAAGCGGTGTCTGATACGGCTGCATGGCAGTTATGGTCGGTGGTTTTGGTGTCAGGTTTGGTCGGTGTGATTGGTTTAAGTCGTGCCGGCAGCTTAGTGTTTTGGCGTCATCATACGACGGCCAGTGCGGCGGCACCTTTAGATAAAACGGCATTTGCTATTGCGGCACTGCTGCTGTTGAGCAGTGCAGTATTGGTGGTGTTTGCGCAGCCAGTAATTGACTTTACTGAAGCGGCGGCCATGCAATTGTTGGATGTACAGCCTTATGTGCAGGCCATGCAGTTGGAGGACGTACGATGAAAGGTTCAAAATGGTTAGCCCACCCACTGGGTAGTTTATGCTTGCTGATAGTGTGGTTGCTGTTGGTGGATGATTTTGCCTCGGTGGGGCATTGGTTGCTAGGTGGTTTTTTAGCGGTGCTGATTCCACGCTTTACGCAAAACTGGTGGCCACGTTTACCGCATGTCCGCAGCTGGAAACATGCCTTTATTTTTAGCCAGCATATGTTGGTTGATATTATCGTTGCCAACTTTCAGGTGGCGCGTTTAGCTTTAGGGCGTGTTGATCAGTTGCAACCCATGTGGGTGCAAGTGCCTTATGAGTTGGATAATGATTTGGCGATTTATTTATTGGCTAGCGCTATTTCTTTAGCGCCAGGTACGGTCGCGGCCAGCGTCAATCGTCAAGAGTCATTACTGACGGTGCATGCCTTGCATTGTGATGATGCCCAGGCTTTGATTACAGAGATTAAACAGCGCTATGAACAGCCACTCAAGGAGGTGTTTGCATGCTCAGCACAGTAATTTATATCAGTATGCTGATGTTTGGTTTGAGTTTGGTGCTGAACTTTATCCGCCTGCTACGCGGCCCTGATGCGGTGGACCGTATTTTAGCTTTGGATACTTTATATCTGAATGGTTTGGGTTTGCTGGTGATGTTTGGGGTGTTGTTAAGCAGTCGCTTGTTTTTTGAGGCGGCTTTATTAATCGCTTTATTTGGCTTTTTCAGTACGGTTGTGCTGTGTAAATACCTATTGCGCGGCGATATTATTGAATAAAATTGGGTGATTAAATGTCGGTTTGGGTTGAATACAGTGTTGCGTTCTTTTTGTTAGTGGGTAGTGCTTTTGCTTTAGCAGGTTCGATTGGTTTATACCGTTTTCCGGACTTCTTTACTCGCTTGCATGGTCCGGCTAAAGCGACAACCTTGGGCGTGGGCTGTGTGCTCATTGCTTCGATGTTGTATTTCAGCAGCAAGGATGAAGTCTTGCATGTGCATGAATTACTGATTACGCTATTTCTGATGTTAAGTGCGCCGGTCTCGGCGTATATGTTGGCTAAAGCTGCAGTGCAGCAGCAGGTCAAAAGCTTTAATCGCAAAGATTAGAGATCTGTTATGCCAGCGTGCAGCAGTGCGCTGGTGATCTTACATGTTTAAGGGTTGAGTACGATTGTCTGTAGGGCAGGTCTGCATTTTTATATAGATGCTGGACTACCAGCTATAGCCATTGCTGCTTGCACTTTATCTATTATTGAGAGGCACCCGTATGCAGTTGTCAGGCCGCGGTGTGGCGATGTCGTTTTTCGCTTCATGCGTATTTACTATTGTGCCAGCCTATGTGCTGTTATTAGCGCCACTGGATGGTG
>JAAZCO010000011.1 GCA_012513235.1 Gammaproteobacteria bacterium | reverse complement strand
GGCAAACATAACGTGCTCAACGCTTTGGCAACCATTGCTATTGCTACTGATGAAGGCATTGCTGATAGCGCTATTATTGCTGGCTTGTCTGGCTTTGAAGGTGTGGGTCGACGCTTTCAGATGTATGGCGAGTTGCCTGTTGCCGGTGGTAGTGTCATGTTGGTTGACGATTACGGTCACCACCCCAGCGAAGTGTCTGCAGTGATTAAGGCGGTACATGACGGCTGGCCGGGACGTCGTTTAGTGATGGTATATCAGCCGCACCGTTACAGTCGTACCCGTGATTTGTACGAAGATTTTGTACAAGTCCTTGGTGATACCAATGTGCTGTTATTGCTTGAAGTGTATCCGGCCGGTGAAGAGCCGATTCCGGGTGCGGGTAGCCGTCAGTTGTGCCATAGCATTCGTCAGCGCGGTCGCTTAGATCCTTTGTATGTTGAACGTGGGACTGATCTTGCGCCTTTGTTAAAGCCCTTACTGCAACCAGGTGATATTTTATTGTGCCAAGGCGCTGGGGATGTCGGTGGCATTGCCCCTGGTTTACTTAAACACCCTTTATTTACCGCAAACACTGAGGACGCAGGCGTATGAGTCAGCCCCTAGATATTCAAGCATTAGGTCGTGTTGCCGTCCTTTACGGTGGTCGCAGTGCTGAACGTGAAGTGTCACTCAATTCAGGTGCGGCTGTTTTAGCTGCATTACAACACGCAGGTGTGGATGCCTTTGGTATTGATGTGGGCGATGATTTTCTGGCGCGTTTGTGTGAGCAGAAAATTGATCGTGCCTTTATTGTTTTGCATGGTCGCGGTGGCGAAGACGGCACTGTGCAAGGTTTGCTTGAGTGTGCGGGTATTCCTTACACCGGCAGTGGCGTGTTGGCTTCAGCCTTAGCTATGGATAAGCTGCGCACAAAACAGATTTGGCATAGCGTGGGTTTACCTACGCCACGCCACGCAGCTTTAGTGACTGAAGAAGATTGTCATCAAGCAGAGCAAGATTTAGGTTTTCCACTGATTGTAAAGCCTGCCAGTGAAGGCTCGAGCATCGGTATGGCGAAGGTGGATGACTTGGCGGGTTTGTTAGCTGCTTGGCAAGAAGCCCGTCAGTTTGATTCGCAAGTGTTGGTGGAACAATGGATCTCAGGTCCTGAGTTCACTATTGCGATGCTCAATGGCGAAGTATTGCCACCGATTCGCTTAGGCACCAGCCATGCCTTTTATGATTATGAAGCTAAGTATTTATCCAATGACACGCAATATCAGATTCCTTGCGGCTTATCTGCAGAGAAAGAAGCAGAGTTACGCACTTTAACCGCGCGAGCTTGTCAAACACTAGGTGTGACAGGTTGGGGGCGTGCCGATGTGATGCAAGATGAGCATGGTAACTTTTGGTTTTTAGAAGTTAATACTGTACCTGGTATGACAGATCACAGCTTGGTACCTATGGCTGCGCGTGCGGCTGGTTTAGATTTTAATGCCTTGGTATTAACTATTTTGGCTGGTACGTTACAGGTTAGAGGTTAATACTGTGAGTAGCGCAGGGCGGCAACATAAAAAAGCACCACCGCGTGGCGCGACACGACAAGTATCAGCGTCGGGTGCGCGTCGTACTGCCGAGCCAAAAGCGCCAAGACAGTGGCCTAAACCCAATTGGGCAGCAATCAGTTTAGTTGTGCTGGTGGCTGCAGCTATTGCTGTGATGTTGAATTTTGAGCGGACTTGGCAGTGGTTAAAACCACATGTAAATCCAGCCATTTCTACAGTGCGAGTATTGGGTGATTTAAGCGCAGCCAAACAACGTTTGGTTGAGCGTCAACTAATGCCGTATAGCGATGGTTTGTTTTTTTCTGTAGATATAGCCGCAGTTCGCGAGGTATTAGATGAATTACCTTGGGTGGCGAATGCAGAGGTTAGCCGTATTTGGCCTGATCAATTGCAGGTGATTATCCAAGAGCAGCTGCCTGTTGCTCGTTGGGGTGATGATGCGCTGTTAAGTACACAGGGATATTTGTTTACTGCTGTAGATATTAGTGATTACGACCATTTGCCACAGTTATTCGGTCCTGCGCAAGAGCAAGTACGGGTAATGCAGCAATACTTAACTTTTAGTCAGGCGCTACGGCCTCTGGGTTATTCGATTAAACAGCTAGAAATGCGTGAGCGTGGTAGTTGGTTTGTGACCACGCAGACGGGTTTGCAACTGTTATTTGGACGTGATCATTTAGTGGAAAAAATACGCCGCTTTGCTGTGGTGTATGAAGCTGAACTTAAGCAACAGATTGAAAAAATTGAACGGGTTGATTTGCGCTATGCCAATGGTTTGGCTGTCGCTTGGCGCGCCCCGGCAGAAAATGAACCTACAGCGGTAGTGGCGCAGTAAAGGAGAGAAACACATGGCACATGAAAATAACCACAACATGATTGTTGGTCTGGATATAGGTACCTCCAAGGTTGTGGCGCTCGTAGCCGAAGTCACTCCTGATGGTGAGTTGAATATTATTGGTATCGGTACCAACCCCGTACGTGGCTTGAAAAAAGGTGTAGTGGTTAATATTGAATCGACTGTGCAGTCCCTGCAATCGGCGATCAATGAAGCACAGAAAGTTGCAGATTGCAGTATTCACTCTGTATTTGTAGGTATTGCCGGTAGTCATATCCGTAGCCAAAACTCAGATGGTATTGTTGCCATCCGTAATGGTGAAGTGAGTCGTGCTGACTTGGAGCGCGTCTTAGATGCTGCACAAGCAGTTGCTATACCTTCAGATCAGAAGGTTTTGCATACCTTGGCGCAGGATTACATGATTGATAACCAAGAAGGTGTGCGTGAGCCGCTGGGTATGTCAGGTGTACGTTTAGAAGCACGTGTGCATGTGGTGACTTGTGCCATTAATGCACTACAAAATATTGAGAAGTGTGTCAGTCGCTGTGATTTGGCCGTCGACGACATCATTTTAGAACAGCTAGCTTCTGCCAGTGCCGTGCTGACTGAAGATGAGCAAGAGCTGGGCGTATGTTTAGTCGATATTGGTGGCGGTACCACCGATATCGCCATCTTTACTGAAGGTGCGATTCGTCATACTGCTGTGATCCCAATTGCTGGCGATCAAGTGACCAATGACATTGCCATGGCATTACGCACACCAACTCAGTACGCTGAACAGATTAAAGTTCGTTATGCCTGTGCTTTAGCTAAATTAACAGGTCCAGACGAAACAATTAAAGTGCCCAGTGTGGGTGATCGTCCGCCACGCGAATTATCACGCCAAGCCTTGGCTGAGGTGATTGAACCGCGTTATGAAGAGTTGTTTAGCTTGATTTTAGCCGAGCTACGACGCAGCGGTTATGAAGACATGATTCCAGCGGGTATCGTTTTAACAGGTGGTACAGCCAAAATGGAAGGTGCTGTTGAACTGGCTGAAGAAATTTTCCATATGCCGGTGCGGCTAGGATCGCCCCAAGGCGTGAAAGGTATTGACGATGTCGTGCGTAACCCGATTTATGCCACAGCTGTGGGTTTATTGATTTATGGTTTACGCAAACAAAATGAAGGTCTAAATACGCAAGACGTAGCGCATGACCAACAAGATCAAAAGCCGCCCGTGTTTATGCGTGTTAAACGCTGGCTGCAAAACCAATTGTAATTAAAATTTCCGGTGCGAGCCGGGCTATAACTAGAAAGGTGGGAGAGAGCTATGTTTGAATTAGTTGATCAGACTCCGCAGCAGGCTGTGATTAAGGTCATTGGCGTTGGTGGTGGTGGTGGTAATGCGGTAAACCACATGGTGGCCAGCAATATTGAAGGTGTTGAGTTTATTTGTGCCAACACTGACTCACAAGCGTTGCGTGATATTACTGCGCGTACTGTTTTGCAATTAGGCTCCAATCTAACCAAAGGTTTAGGTGCGGGTACCAACCCTGAGATCGGTCGTAAAGCGGCTGAAGAAGACCGTGAGCGCATTACTGAAGTTCTGCAAGGTACCGATATGGTCTTTATCACCACCGGTATGGGTGGCGGTACCGGTACGGGTGCTGCACCTGTGATTGCGCAGATTGCTAAAGAAATGGGCATTTTGACTGTTGCCGTGGTAACGCGTCCATTCCCTTTTGAAGGTCGTCGCCGGTTACAGATTGCTGATGAAGGTATCCGTGCTTTAGCTGAACACGTTGATTCTTTGATCACTATTCCCAACGAAAAACTGCTGACTATTTTAGGTAAAGACGCAAGCTTACTCTCGGCTTTTGCCAAAGCAGATGACGTGTTGGCTGGCGCAGTACGCGGTATCTCCGACATTATTAAGCGCCCAGGCATGATTAACGTCGACTTTGCTGACGTTAAAACTGTGATGAGCGAAATGGGTATGGCAATGATGGGTACCGGTTCTGCAACAGGCAGCAACCGTGCACGTGAAGCGACTGAAGAAGCTGTACGTAACCCATTGCTGGCCGACGTGGTGCTCAATGGCGCTCGCGGTATTTTGGTGAATATCACTGCCGGTCCTGACCTGTCACTGGGTGAGTACGAAGAAGTGGGTAGCATTATCGAAGCCTTTGCTTGCGACGAAGCAATGGTTAAAGTCGGTACTGTTATTGATCCAGATATGCGTGATGAGTTGCACGTCACTGTAGTGGTTACCGGCTTGGATGCAGCAGTGAAAAAGCCCGTTAAAGTAGTGGATAACACTGCAGCCACGCAGACCGCGGCACCAGCAAAAGCAGCGCGTATGCTGATTGATGATGGTCAAGAACCTGATTACTCTAAATACGATGCGCCTGTTACTCAGCGTATGCGTGACAATGCGGTACCAGCGGCCAAGCCAACGAGCCAAGAAGATATGGATTACTTAGATCTTCCGGCATTCTTACGACGTCAGGCGGATTGATAAAGCCTTGATTTGCGAGTTGATTTCTTTATTCGTTCAGCATCTGTTAAGATGCGCGTCATTATTGAAAACTATTTGCAACCAGTATGGCAGTGGCTTAAGTCATGATTAGACAACGCACCTTGAAAAATATTATCCGTGCCACTGGTATCGGTTTGCACTCAGGCGAGAAAGTTTACCTGACGTTGCGCCCCGCGGCAGTGGATACGGGTATTGTGTTTCGCCG
>JAAZCO010000091.1 GCA_012513235.1 Gammaproteobacteria bacterium | reverse complement strand
GCAACCTCAGCATCATGATCAGCCTGCCAAGTCTGCAGGCATAAACCAGCCGCCTCGCGCGGATCAACCAGCGGCCAAGGAATACGGCGATCACGTGCACTAGTACCCAAGACCACACTGCATCCACCCAATGCCTCTTCTAAGGTACTGACCACCCGTGCATTATTTAAAATATCATCAGCTCCAGCCGCACGCGAGTTAGCGTCGGGATGCGGGTATTTCTCAGGATCAACGAGTACCAAGGACTTGAGCCCCATGTTTTTCATCGCTCGAGCGGCACCACCAATATTGCCTGGGTGACTGGTGTTAACTAAAACCACGCGAATTTTTTCCAGCACAGGGATCTCCAACGATCTATTCAAGACGGGTTATTGAAACAAAGAACATAAGCTTACCGAAGCCTCCGCCATCCCGCTACGAAAAAGAACGCTACAAGAGAACACATCCTGTTTTGTTTCTGATAGAATTTACAGTCTTCTTTAACAACCTCCGGTGACTTTTCATGCAGCCTATGCTGAATATCGCGCTGCGCGCTGCTCGCAGCGCGGGCGAATTAATTGTACGTTCGATTGAACGCTTAGACACGATCTCGGGTAACGAGAAAGACGCAAAAGATTTCGTCACCGAGATTGATCGTGCAGCCGAACAAGCAATTATTACCGCAATCCTCAAAGCACACCCTGACCACGGCATTCACGCTGAAACTAGCGGCAGTATTGCCGGTCAAGGCGAAGGCGCTGATTACCAGTGGATTATTCAATCCCTTGATGGTGCAACTAACTTTATCCGTGGCGTACCTCACTTCGCAGTGAATATTGCCTGCAAATACCGTGGCCGCCTTGAGCATGCAGTGATTATTGATCCTGTACGCCAAGAAGAATTCACAGCCAGTCGTGGCCGTGGTGCAGCATTCAATGGTCGTCGTATTCGTGTGAGCAAACGTAAAACACTCAACGAAGCACTCTTAGCAACCAACTTGCCATTTCGCGAAGGCCACACCGACCATATGGACAACTATATGTCGATGTTCACCAGCCTCGCAACGCAGTCAGCCGGCATCCGTACCGCTGGCGCAGCCAGCCTCGACTTAGCCTATGTTGCTACGGGCCGTTACGATGGTTTTTGGAGCTACGATCTTTCTGAAGCAGACATGGCTGCTGGCGTGCTCATCATTCAAGAAGCAGGCGGCTTAGTCAGTGATTTCAATGGCGGTTACGATTTCTTAGATCGCGGCCATTTAGTTGCCGGCGGTTCAAAATGTTTTAAAGCCATCCTCACTAGCGTCCAGCCTTATATACCGCATAGCTTTAAGTAATTTACAAAGTGCAGCAAAGAAAAAAGCGCCTATGTAGGCGCTTTTTTTGATCTTTAATTCATGCTCTACAGCTTAAAAAGCCACTTGCGACAAGATCACACGACCTTGATCATCAAGCTGTAATCGACGACCTGGATCTTCATCCATACGCACTGTGCGCACTTTGCCATCCAACTCATAACTGACATCATAACCCGCTACTTTTTCACTGATGTCATACTCAGTATTACAACGACGCTCAGTTGTCGTATAGGTATTATTCTGCTGTAAATGCTCTTGGGTTTTATTACCGGCGTAACCACCACCTACGGCACCGGCAACAGTTGCGATTTTCTTACCGTTACCGCCGCCCACTTGGTTACCCAACAAGCCACCTACCACTGCACCTACTGCACTACCTACAATACGGTTATCATCCTTAATGGGCTTGCGCTTAGTGACAGTGACATCACGACACTCTTGGCGTGGTGTTTTAACCGTCTCCTTAATTGGCTTGACCGCGACTACTTCTGCGTAACTGGGGCCACTGACCAAGTTATAGGTTGCATATGCACCACCTGCCGTAACAGCAACCGCACCTAAAACACCACCAATCAACATTGACTTATTCATATTATTTCTCTCAAGTAACAACGGTTCACATGAGCTTAGTCACAAAAAAGCCGCACAAGTTCAAACCTGCACGGCTTTTAATTCAACCCAACGACCTAATCGCTTCAGAACCTCATATACAGCTCGATAACATTAAGGCGTTTCGTCTACTTCTTCGGTACTCACCGGTGGAATCAAGTCTTCTACTGTCAATTTCAACCACAACAGGAAGATACTCGCGATATACACCGACGAATAAGTACCGGCGGTAATGCCAATAAACAATGCAAAAGCAAAGCCCCAGAGGTTATCCCCGCCAAAAACCAATAGCGCACCGACAGCTAACAAAGTCGAAATCGACGTCGCCAAAGTACGCAACAGTGTTTGGGTGGTGGAGATATTGATATTCTCAATCAACGGTGTATTACGCAAGAAACGGAAGTTCTCCCGAATACGGTCAAATACCACAATGGTATCGTTGAGCGAGTAACCAATAATCGCCAGAATTGCAGCCAACACGGTTAAATCAAAGGTGAACTGAAAGTAAGAAAACACACCCAAGGTGATAATCACATCATGGAACAAGCCCACAATAGCGCCGACACCAAACTTCCACTGAAAGCGAAAACCTAAGTAAACCAAAATGCCAGCTAGCGCCAGCAACATACCTAAGCCACCTTGGTCTCGTAACTCTTCACCGACCGCAGGCCCCACAAACTCAACGCGCTTGACTGTGACCTTGCTCGCGGCATCCAGACGTAACACATCAGCCACTTGATTACCCAAGTTAGGGTCATCACCTGGCATACGCACCAGCACATCGTTCACAGCACCAAAACTCTGCACCACTGCATCTGGGTAACCACCCTCTTGCAACTGACTACGAATTTTATTCAGGTCTGCATCTTGCTCATAATTAAGCTCAATCAGCGTACCGCCAGTAAAGTCCAAACCAAAGTTCAGCCCTTTTACTGCCAAGCTACCTAACGAAGCAAGGATCATTAGCAAACTGAAGGCAAACGCCAAATGGCGCGCACCCATAAAGTTAATTACACGTTTCATATTCGCCATATCCTTAAATCCACAGCTTCTTCAGGTCACGGCCACCATAACGGAGGTTAACCATGGCTCGTGTCACCATAATTGCAGTGAACATTGAAGTGACAATACCCAGCGACAAGGTCACCGCAAAGCCTTTAATAGGGCCGGTACCCATTGCAAACAGGATAGCACCCACTAAGAGCGTGGTTAAGTTACCGTCAACAATGGCTGAGTACGCTTTATCAAAGCCCTCATGAATAGCGCGCTGTACTGACATGCCGTTAGCAATTTCTTCACGAATACGTGAGAAAATCAGCACGTT
>JAAZCO010000446.1 GCA_012513235.1 Gammaproteobacteria bacterium | reverse complement strand
TGGGTAATACGCTCAACAACAGGATGCATCATGCTAATCTTCCTTTTTAACAATCTATTCAATAGCGTTAAACACTAAGGAGCCCAGTAAATCTGCACTGGCAATGGCGCATGCCAAAGCAAATGATAAATCGGCAAGGCCTGTGTGGTCGGGTCATTGGCCAGTACACGATCGAGCATCTGTCGCTTAGCATCACCAAACACCAACACGGCTAAATAGCCTGTGGCGCACAACATGGCTAAATTCAAAGACAAACGCACCTTAGGTTCATCTGGTGCTAAGCCCACTAATGCATCGGGCAGTTCAGCATACTGCAGTGACGGTATTAAATTGGGCATGCCTGGAAATAACGAAGCAATATGCCCATCACCGCCCATGCCTAACACAGTCGCAGCAAAGGGTTTTTGTGTCTGTAAAGCCTGCGCCCAAGCTACGCTTGATGCTTGCGCCGTTTCGCTCAGTCGCGGATCAATCAACTGCGCGTGCGGCAAGGCTTGCCTAAGCATCTGCGCATTACTGTAGTCACTGTCACCGGCCACCCAACGCTCATCGGTTGGGCTGACAGTGATATCCGCCCATGGCAAAGCCAATTGCTGCAATTGCGCCAGCAGGCCTGCCGGCGTGTTGCCACCAGGCAGCAGGATGCTGGCCTTATTCTGAGTCTGTAAATCCTGCGCAATGCAGGCTGCCAACTGTTGCGTCAGCGCCTCGTTACATGCTTGCTGGGTCGCAAACGAATGCAAAAGAGCCTGTGACATTGACACCTCCAAAACACTCAATCAAACAGCTAGATTACTTTTTCAGCAGCGGCGCATGGCCATCATCACTCAC
This sequence comes from Gammaproteobacteria bacterium, assembly GCA_012513235.1. Classification (GTDB taxonomy): domain Bacteria; phylum Pseudomonadota; class Gammaproteobacteria; order Pseudomonadales; family Pseudomonadaceae; genus Denitrificimonas. The sequence continues at coordinate 2,256 of JAAZCO010000446.1, read as the reverse complement.
CACAAAAGCACCTTCTGGAGCTGGACGACGATTGGCAGGACGCTTAGCCGTTTTCTTCACGACTTTTTTAACTGCATCTTTTTTCGCGACTTTCTTCTTTTTAATACCCGCAGCTTTACCTGAAGCTTTGACGTTTTTCGGACCTTGATACACACCCTTGAGCTCTTTAATCACGCGGCGCTCAAAAGTCTGCTTCAAATAACGCTCAACACTGGACATCAAGTTCCAGTCATTGTGGCAAATCAAACTGATCGCCAAACCCTCTTCACCGGCACGGCCAGTACGACCGATACGGTGTAAATACTCATCACCCGAACGCGGCATATCAAAGTTGATCACCACATCCAAACCATCAATATCTAAACCACGTGCAGCAACATCAGTGGCAACCAAGACCCTTGATTTACCTTGACTGAAACGCTCTAGCGCACGCTTGCGGTCTTTTTGGTCTTTATCGCCATGCAACACATAGGCATCAATCTCTTGCGCAACTAAACGGCCATATAAACGGTCGGCTTGCACACGCGTGTTAGTAAAGACGATAGCTTTACGAAAAGGCTCGTTACTCAGTAGCCAATGCACTAAGCGCTCTTTATGCGGCACATCATCAGCAGTGATAATTTGCTGGCGCGTGCTTTCATTCATTTCAGCGACTTGGTTGACCATCAAGTGCAATGGGTCTTTAAGTACATTGTTAACCATTTCACGCAGGGCGTTACCACCGGTAGTCGCCGAGAACAGCAAGGTTTGCTGACGGTTAGCGCACTCATCCACCAAGCGCTGCATATCTTCAGCAAAGCCCATATCGAGCATACGGTCGGCTTCATCAAGAATCAGCACTTCAACTTGGTCTAACTTAAGGTGGCCGGCATTTAGGTGCTCAATTAAGCGACCTGGCGTAGCAATCAAGATATCTGGATCTTTGCGCAGCAATGCACCCTGCTCTTTAAAGTCTTCACCACCGGTAATCACGCCCGATTTAATAAAGGTAAATTGCGAGAAACGCTCGACTTCAGCCAAGGTCTGCCGCGCGAGCTCACGGGTCGGTAATAAAATCAGCGAGCGAATAGCCACGCGCGGTTTAGCACCGGCGATAAAACGATTAAGTAATGGCAAAACAAAAGCTGCCGTTTTACCACTACCGGTACGGGCAATCACACGTAGATCACGACCTTCAAGTGCAGCCGGAATAGCCGCCGTTTGAACAGGCGTTGGCTCGGTGAAATTCAATTCAGCCAGCGCTTTTAAGAGACGCTCATGCAGGGCAAGTTCAGAAAACACGGTATACCTCAAAGATCATTGATCATAATAAATAACGCCCCGCGCACAGGCCAAGGCTAATAAAGAAGCATTGTACTTCAGTTTACGCTTCGAGATTGCTTGACGAGCACCCGCAAGCTATCAAATATCACCAAAGTCACCGCCAACCAGATCGGCACATAGGTTAACCATTGGCCCGACTCCACTGCTTCACCAATCCAGAACACACTAAACAGGAACAATAAGACCGGTTCCACATAGCTTAAAATACCCAGCAACCCCAGCGGCAGCAGGCGGCTAGCGCCCAACATCGCGGCAAAAGCAAAGGTGCTTAACAGTCCTAAACCCGGAAGCAAATACCAAAGTTGCGGTGATTCTACAAAAGCATGCGCCGGCGCTAAGCTGATCACTAAATAAAGTGCTAGAGGCGACATCACCAGCATTTCTAAAAAGAAACCGGTAAAGGCATCAAACCCCATCCAACGTCGCAACATAAAGTACGGCGGATAACCGACGGCGCAGATAATAGTCACCCACGATAAACCACCCACACGCCACAATTCATACAGCATACCAAGCACTGCAAGAAACACAGCGGTACGCTGCAATGTGCGTAAATGCTCATTGTAAAAAACCCGCCCCGCCAGCACTAACACCAAGGGCATCAAAAAATAGCCCATGGTTAAATCCAGCATATGCCCAGTCAGCGGTGCCCAAACAAACATAAACCATTGCACCGCCATTAAGCCGGCCGCAGCGATCAGCGCCAGCACTAATAGAGGCTCACGTTTTAACCGAGCAAAACTCTGCTTAAGTTCAGGCCCACGCCCCACGATCAGCAATAAAACAAACACAGCAGGAAGTGACCACAGAATACGCTGGGCAAAAACCTGCACACCATCCAGTGGCGCTAATAACAGCACATAGGCTGGCACAATAGTAAATACGCATGAAGCGAAAAACGACATCGCCACACCGCGGCCTGACAACTGCATA
>JAAZCO010000090.1 GCA_012513235.1 Gammaproteobacteria bacterium | reverse complement strand
TTCGGCCACAGTAACTTGACAAACTATTCATTTGGTTGCATTATTCGCGACCTATTTTGATACATTTATTTATTGAGTTTTCGAGGAGTACGACGTGGCCAACAGCCCTTCTGCCAAAAAACGCGCTAAACAGGCTGATAAGCGTAGCGACCATAACGGTAGCCTACGTTCTATGGTGCGTACCTACATCAAGAATGTAGTTAAAGCCATCGAAGCTAAAGATTTAGAAAAAGCACAAGCTGCTTACAAGTTGGCTGTTCCTGTTATCGACCGTATGGCCGATAAAGGTATCATCCACAAGAACAAAGCTGCACGTAATAAGAGCCGTCTGAACCAGCACATCAAATTGCTGAGTCAAGCAGCCGCTTAATTGCGACAGCATATTTTATAAAAACCGGCTTAGGCCGGTTTTTTATTGCCTGAATTTTGTCATTCTACAAGCACCCCTGCCCCATCAGTGCTACGCACATATATGCCAATGACCAGCACAGCACGCTCTGCAATGGTAGGCCACGCCTTTAGGCCAACATGGGCGTTGCAAACGTCCTAACAGCGCTGCATACCAATACACATATACCGCCTGACAGGTAATTGTCGGCCTAAAGGCGCGACCTACTTTTCGTTTCGTATTTCAATTTATTATTTTCAGACACAAAAAACCCCAGCACCTACTACAGGTCTGGGGCTTTTATTAAGCCGAACTCTAACTTAGAGCGGCTTACCGCGATTACCGCGCTGACTGACAAAGTCTTGCACCACAGCAATATCATTGGCTAAGACTGTGCAGCGTTCTTCACGCTCAAACAGGTCAGCCATATGTGCTGGCAATACTGGGCTTGCAGCCGGTACAGCTTTTTTCACCGCATCCGGAAATTTAACCGGATGCGCAGTACCCAGCGTGACCATTGGCGTAGACAAGCTACGTCGGCACTCACGGGCTGCATGCACACCAATTGCCGTGTGCGGATCAAGCAACTCGCCGGTTGTTTTATACACATGCGCAATAGTGGCACAAGTTTGCTCATCATCAACTGCTAATGAGTCAAACAACTTACGGGTTTCCGTCCAACGCTCTTCAGCAACACTCATCTCACCCGTCGCACGGAAGTTATCCATCAACTCAGCGACTTTCGCACCATCACGACCGTGCATATCAAACAATAAACGCTCAAAGTTTGATGACACCATAATATCCATCGATGGCGTGAGCGTTGGGTGCAAGGTGTCTTTATCGTAACGATTGCCACTCATAAAGCGGTGCAAAATATCATTACGGTTAGTCGCCACAATCAGCTGATTGATCGGCAGACCCATATTGCGTGCTAAGTAACCAGCAAAAATATCGCCAAAGTTACCGGTTGGCACTGAGAATGCGATGGAGCGCTGCGGACCGCCCAACTGCAATGCCGCATGGAAGTAGTACACGATCTGCGCCATGATGCGCGCCCAGTTGATCGAGTTCACCGCCACTAAACGCGTACCCTTGAGGAACGACTGATCAGCAAAACTGGCTTTCACCATTTCCTGACAATCATCAAAGTTACCTTCAATGGCAATATTGTGAATATTGTCACTGATCGCACTGGTCATTTGACGACGCTGTACTTCAGATACACGCTCGTGCGGATGCAGAATAAAGATATCCACATTCTCACACTTACGGCAGCCTTCAATCGCAGCAGAACCGGTGTCACCCGAAGTGGCACCCATAATCACCACGCGCTCATTACGCTGAGTGAGGAAGTGATCCAGCAAACGACCGAGCAACTGCAGAGCAAAGTCTTTAAAGGCCAAAGTTGGGCCGTGGAATAACTCTAACACCCACTCATTACTTTCGAGCTGGCGCAGTGGCGCTACAGCGCTATGCTCAAACACACCATAAGTATCTTTGAGAATCGCTTTAAAATCAGCATCGCTAATGCAGCCCGCAACAAAGGGGCGCATCACACGAAAAGCTAACTCGTGATAGGGCAAATCAGCCCATGAGGCGATTTCTTCAATGGTAAAACGTGGCAAGTTTTCTGGCACATACAAACCGCCATCACTGGCCAAGCCAGCGAGCAGCACATCTTCAAAATTCAGCGCAGGAGCTTTACCGCGCGTGCTTATATAACGCATAAGTAACAACCTTTATTAGATCGCTTAAATTGGGATTAATTCAACTGCTCTACACGGATACGCACAACCGGCGTCTGCAATGTTTCCAGCGCCTCTAGAGCAATAATAGCATCATTGATGCGCTGCTCTTCGACACGGTGCGTCAGCAAAATAATCGGAATGGAGCCATCTGACTCTTCCGCTTCTTTTTGCATAATGGATTCAATATTAATGCCACGTACCGAGAAAATACTCGCCACTTGCGCCAACACACCAGGGTGGTCTTTAGCTTGAATACGCAGGTAGTAGGCACTTTCACACTGATCAATCGCCAAAATCGGATGTTCGGATAACGCATCAGATTGGAAACCCAGCGCAGGCACTTGGTCCTCTGGCGCACCCGCCATAAAGCGTGCCACATCAACGATATCAGCAATCACTGACGAAGCGGTTGGCTCCATACCAGCGCCAGCACCGTAATACAGAGTGCTGCCTACTGCATCGCCATTGACCATCACCGCGTTCATCACCCCATTCACATTGGCAATTAAACGATCAGCAGGAATCAAGGTCGGGTGCACACGTAACTCGATACCTAAATCGGTACGACGCGCTACACCTAAATGCTTAATGCGGTAGCCCAATGCTTCCGCGTAGTTCACATCAGCTGTAGTCAGCGCAGTAATACCTTCGGTGTAGGCTTTTTCAAATTGCAAAGGAATACCAAAAGCCACTGAGGCCAAAATGGTCAGCTTATGCGCCGCATCAATCCCTTCCACATCAAAGGTCGGATCAGCTTCGGCATAACCCAGCGCTTGTGCTTCTTGCAGTACATCTTCAAAGGTGCGGCCCTTCTCGCGCATTTCGCTGAGAATAAAGTTACCAGTACCGTTAATAATGCCGGCCAACCAATTAATGCGATTGGCGGCCAAGCCTTCACGAATCGCCTTAATAACAGGAATACCACCGGCAACTGCTGCTTCAAAGCCAACCATCACGCCTTTTTCACGCGCACGGGCAAAAATCTCATTACCGTGCACAGCGATTAAGGCTTTGTTTGCGGTGACAACATGCTTACCGTTTTCAATAGCTTTAAGCACAATATCTTTGGCTAAAGTGTCACCACCAATCAGCTCGACAACCACGTCAATATCAGGATTGTTAACGATATCAAACACATCGTCAGTCATTTCAGTGGTACTGGTATCGCACTGCGGGTTAATTGAGCGCGCAGCAACCTGCACCACCTCAATCGAACGGCCTGCACGCCGAGAAATCTCTTCAGCATTACGCTTGAGAACATTAAAAGTACCACCGCCAACGGTGCCTAAACCACAAATCCCAACTTTAACTGGTTTCACGCTGCATCGTCCCCATCGTTAAATAAATTAAATATGC
>JAAZCO010000445.1 GCA_012513235.1 Gammaproteobacteria bacterium | reverse complement strand
CATGGGCGGCCTGGACTTACAATTATTAGGTATCGGCTCAAACGGCCATATTGGCTTTAATGAGCCCCACACCTGTTTTAATAGCCGCACTCATGTGGTGGAACTTTCAGAACAAACTCGTATTGATAACGGTCGTTTTTTCGATCATCAAAACGAAACGCCAACCCATGCTATTACTATGGGCATCCAAGATATTTTAGATGCCAAAGAAATTATCCTGGTAGCTACAGGACGCAATAAAACCAATATCATGGCACAGTTGTTTGAAAGTGCTGTGGATGAATCATTACCTGCATCAGCACTCAAACAGCATCACAACTTAACCATTGTGCTCGATCGTGAGGCAGCGGCATTGCTTCCTGCAGAAGCACTCAAAAGCGCTGTTTAAGCGCTCACACACTGGGAGTCAAGATTATGCGCGTTTACTTTGCTGGACTGATGGGCCTATTATTTGCAGCTCAAGCCTGTGCATTCTCACTCAATGATTTGAGCCAAAACCAAGCCGGTGATGGACTGAAAGCTATGCTTGAACAAAGTACACGCCTTGCCGTGGAACAACTGGGCCAGCCCGGTGGCTTTAATAAAAACCCCGATGTACATATTGAACTCCCAGGCAATCTAGGCAAAGCAGCACGTGCGATGAAAATGCTCGGGCAAGGTAAACAAGTTAAAGCTCTCGAAGACAGCATGAACCGTGCAGCGGAAGCTGCGATTCCTGAAGCGCAAGCATTGCTGCTCGACGCGATTAAAAACATGACCATCAGCGATGCCAAAAGCATTCTTAATGGCCCCAACAACTCAGCCACAACCTACTTAGACCGTAGCAGCCGCGAGCAATTGCGCAGCCGCTTTCTGCCTTTAGTTGCGCAAGCAACACAGTCTTCAGGATTGGCACAAAAATACAATAACTTTGCTGGTCAAGCCGCCAACTATGGTGTGATTGAGAGCAAAGACGCCTCAATCGAAAACTATGTGACCGAGCAAGCTCTCGATGGCCTGTTTACCATTATCGGTCAACAAGAAGCTTCAATCCGCCAAAACCCAGCTCAAGCAGCCACGGATATTGCAAAAAAAGTGTTTGGCCTGATGCGTTAATAATTCGTTGCCTCATAACAAAAAACACCGCCCTGCACCAAGAAGCATCAGGCGGTGTTTTTAATTGTGTTACTGAAAATCCAGCTATAGCCCACGCACAGAGCTATTTCTCTACAAAAGCTCGCTCAATCACATAATCTGCAGCAACGCCTAAGCGCGGTGATACTTTCAATCCCATCTCATTCAGCACAGCACTGGTCTCCTCCAACATCTCTGGACCACCACAAATCATCGCGCGGTCATGCTCAGGATTGATAGGCGGCAAACCAATATCGGTAAATAACTTACCGCTGCGCATCAAGTCAGTGATACGCCCTTGATTACGAAACGGCTCACGCGTCACTGTGGGGTAATAAATCAGCTTGTCGCGTAACTCTTGCCCAAAAAACTCATTATTAGGCAGGTTTTCCGTAATAAAGCTTTCATACGCGACATCACTGACATGGCGCACACCGTGCACCAAGATGACTTTATCAAAACGCTCATAGGTTTCCGGATCCTGAATCACGCTGATAAAAGGCGCTAAACCTGTGCCCGTACTGAGCAAATACAAGTGTTTACCCGATAATAAATCACTGAGCAACAAGGTGCCCGTGGGCTTTTTACTGACTTGCACGGCATCACCGGCTTTTAAGTGTTGTAAGCGTGAGGTGAGCGGCCCATTAGGAACTTTAATACTAAAAAACTCCAAATGATCTTCATAGTTGGGGCTGGCAATTGAATAAGCGCGCATCAAGGGGCGACCCTCAACCTCAAGGCCAATCATCACAAACTGCCCATTTTCAAAACGCAAACCAGGATCACGGGTGGTTTTAAAACTGAAAAGAGAGTCATTCCAGTGATGGACACTTAACACTTGCTCAACATTCAACTTGCTCATAACACGCTCCAGTGTAGAAAAGATGACTTAGAGTGTAGGTTTAAAATACTAATCTGTTAAATTGATAATATGCATACATGATATCAGGAATACCGATATGCGTTTTAGCCTGCGTCAACTTGAAGTCTTTACCTGTATTGCACAATTGCAAAGTGTCTCTAAGGCTGCTGAGCAGTTGTCGATGTCACAATCTGCGGCCAGTACCGCACTGAAAGAGCTGGAACTGAGTTACGACTGCTTGCTGTTTGACCGTGCAGGTAAGCGTTTGCTGATCAATGCCTTGGGTTTACAACTGCTTCCGCGCGCTTTGGCGTTACTGGAGCAAGCGCAAGCACTGGAAAGTCTATTAACTGACAACGATGGCTTTGGCTCACTGTCGGTGGGTGCGACTATGACCATTGGTAACTATTTAGCAACGTTATTGATTGGTCATTTTATGCAGCAACACCCTGATTGTAAGGTACGTTTGCATGTGCATAATACGGCGCAAATCGTGCAGCAAGTGGCGAGCTATCAGCTGGATTTAGGTTTAATTGAAGGGTATTACCAAGATCGCGATATTATTGCGCAGTCTTGGGTGGCGGATGAGTTGGTGGTATTTTGTGCACCGCAGCATCCTTTGGCTGAGCAAGGCTGTGCGAGTTTAGCGGAGTTGGCGGATGAGGCTTGGATTGTGCGCGAGCAAGGCTCGGGCACGCGCTTGGTGTTTGAGCAGGCGTTTTTGCGGCATCAGCGTTCGCCAGATATTCGTCTGGAACTGGAGCACACGGAAGGGATTAAGCGTGCGGTGGAGTCGGGTTTGGGCATTGGTTGTATTTCGCGCTTAGCGTTGCGTGATGCGTTTCGGCGCGGCAGTTTGGTGGCGATTGAGACGCCTGAGTTGAATCTGACGCGGCACTTTACCTTTATCTGGCACAAGCATAAGTTTCAAAGTGATGCGATGCAGGAGTTTTTACGTTTATGCCGGGCATTGACGGCCAATATTGAGCGCAGTGATGAGATTGATTTAGCGACTATTATTCTTTAATTTGTGTGCTGAAAACCAAAAGTGTCAAACATGATTGGCGGGTGATTCTAGATTTAAGAGCAAAGCTTGGCGCGTGCCGTGCTGCGCTAGTGACGTTCTTCCCTCCATGGTGCTTCCTGCACCAAGTCGGGCGCTACGCCATCCATGGCTACGCTTGCCACGTCACTAACGCAGCACTCATTGAGCAATGATGTTGTTTGCAGTTCAGTGGATCGGGCTTTAGAAGCTCAAGAGCGTTGTAAACATACTTTAGGTGCTGCATACCGGTAACTAGGTGGTACTTAATAAGTTGCTGTGAGCATAAACAGAAACATAATTTAAGCACTGCATACCAGCAGTAATGTACTGCCTGATACATTGCTGTCGGCCTAAAGGCGGGACCTACGGGAGCACATGGAGGGTGATTGGTATTTTAAGGTTTGAGGTTTGATTGTGCTACGAAGGTGAGAGCAACACCAATATTCAACGAGTACTTCGGGGTGAGTATGACGAGCGAAGCCAGGGATGGCGTAGCGCCGGAGTTGAGCCCTGGATGGGCTCATCGACGGACCAATACTCATCCCGAAGTGCGACATGCCTAATCACAGTTAACCAGTGCAAACATCGCCGCAGAGGCGCACGTAACGCACGCCCATCACGCATAGCAATTAAGCAAAACGCTCTTTCAAATAAGCGATGATGTCATTGGACTCATACATCCAGCGCACTTCACCGGCCTCTTCAATACGTAAGCATGGCACTTTAATACGGCCGCCTTGGGATTCAAGCTCATCACGAAACTGCTGATTGTTTTTTGCATCACGCAATTCAACTTTAATATTGAGCGCATGCATCGCACGGCGCACTTTGACGCAAAACGGACAGGCACGAAATTGATACAAAGCTAAATGCGCAGTGGCCGCATCCACTTCGGCTTGCTTTTCTGCGCTGCGCTTAATGCCTTTAGGGCGTGTTAACCAGTCCGCAAAAATAATTAATTGACCTAAACCATTACGTAAACCTTTAACAATCATGTGCACTCTCTCCAGCAATAAAGGTAAAAACTGAATTAAACCAGTGTGTCGCAAGCATTATGGCAGCATGCACAGTAGCAGCATGCACAACGCGATTAATTTTGAGACTATAGCAGCCTGATCCATAACCTGCAGCGAAGCCCATGCAACCCAAAGACTTACAACGCCTCGTCACCACACAGATGCCCTTT
>JAAZCO010000444.1 GCA_012513235.1 Gammaproteobacteria bacterium | reverse complement strand
ACTCGGCGGCAGTTCATCGTCGATATAAATGTTCTCTTCTTCACGAATAAAGCGGGTTAAATCAATCAAATAATCAATTTTGCCGGTGACAATATAGTGATGGCGATCTTTATGCGGCTGATGCAAATAACCATGGTTACGCAAGCGATCAAACACTTGCTTAAGCTGACCGGTGACATCCTCACTTTGCGATTGGAAAAAGCGCGTCTGGGCTAAAGCTTGTAACTGCTCGCGCAAGCTTGGATTATTTTCAATGCGCGCGGCCATATCATGACGATTGAGAATGTCATTAGCAGTCAAGACATTCTCATGCCCCATGGTTTCTTGCGTAAGCTGCAAGAGCTTGAGCATGGGAATTAAGCTATCTAAGGTTTCTTTAAACTGCTGCGCCAACTGGTCGCGCACGGGCTGGGTGAGCTCACGCCAGGCTAAAAACCATACACTGCCTTCGGGATTGCTGGCTAAACGACGATTGAGCGGACGCAAATACTCATCAATCGCTGTACGTTGTTCAGCATCTTGTAAGCGAGCAAAGGCGTGGCTGTCAGTGACCTCGCAAATAAAACCACCGGCCAACAGTTGTTCGAGCAAATGACTGTATTGCATCATGATTGGACCTCCTGCGCACGGCGCTCTTGTAAACGTTGCGCCAAACGACTGAGCTTGGGTTCGATACGCTTAAGTTGGCTGCGCGCACTTTTTTGACTGTCTTTTACAATCAAATAACGGTGTTTAAATAGGGTCAGCACATCCGACTCAGGGTTGGGGAAAGCACCGACAATAAAGATATTATTGTTTTCACAGGCTTTAAACAGCTTCTCAACGTTGTGATAAGCCAAGGTACCAATTTCATCAATGGGCCAGTGAATAGTCACCTGTGCTGAGCCGCGCAACAGTCGAGTAAAGGCCAGTAAGTACTTACACAAAATCAAATATGCCATCCCGTGACTGGAGGATTCCAACAGCTGACGGTCATTGCGAATAATCAAATCAGTGCCACCCTCATTCAGGTGCAACTCCAAGCGCAACAAACTCTCAAAGGTGAACTGCTGATCGCTGCGCAGTAACTCAGCCACATCGCTCAGAGCTTCTAAATAGGCATCACTGGGCAAGCGCTCAATATCTTCGCGCCACTCGGAGTAAAGTTTGGCAAAACGCTTTAATGAATCCCAAAAACCCAGTTCATCAATGGTGGATTGAATTTTAACTTCTGACTTATTAATGCCTTCCAGTACAAACTCATCGCTGACTTCACGACTCAGATTCTGACTTTCGCTGCTAATGCGGCGATTAAGATCGCTAAAGACCTTAAAGAACCCCTGCAAGTCATTGCCGTAATTGCGTCCGGTCTCCAGCAAACTTTGTTGCTGGTTGTGCAAAATATGCAACATATCTTGGAAGGCTAACAAGGTAGCTTGCGGACTGGGCGTCAGACCTAAGCGCTGCTGCTGGTTTTCCCACAAACCAGTAAAGTGTGCGCTGGCATCTTTAAGCAACTCACGCTCAAACAGATGCAGACTGTTTTTCAAAGCTGTGTCCAGCGTCTGCTTTTCTTGCAAAGCACTGCGCGCACGCTCAATGCGCTCGGCATAATCACCAGTATTGTGCTCGGTCACTGCAGGCTGATGCTCGGTCGGTGCAGGAAACTTTTCTAACTGCTGGAGTAAAGGCAGTACTTGTTCCAGCAGTTTGCGCTGCGCATCCAGTTGCTTTTCCAACTGTTTAATCGCCTGCCCTGCACTTTTTTGCTGAGTTAAAAAGGCGCTCTCTAAGCTGGCCAATTGCTCACTGAGGGTGAGGACTTGCTGCTTGAGCTGATGCTCTTGCGCTAGCAACTCAGGCTTGCGCACCTGCCAATCAATACGTAAAAAGTGGCGATAATCTTCCAGCTCATCACGGCGGGTTTCGGCATCGTTAATCTGTGCGCGAATGGCTTTTAAACGCTGCTCAATATCCTTGAGTTTGTCAGGATCAAAGCCTTGCTCGCGCAACTCACGCTCCAGCGCCACCTGCAACTCATGCACTTGCTGCTCAGTTTCACGACGTTTTTGCGTGATACTGGTGCTGTATTGCTGAATTTTTTCAGCCAGGGTCTGCAACTCATGCTGCCAACCGGCTTGATACTCCAGCAGCATATTACGAAAGGCACTGTCGCGCTCTTTCAGCGTGTTACGCTGCTGCGCCTTCAATGCTTCAAGCTGTTGCACTAACTGCTGCTGTTGCTCTTGCAGCTCATGCTTACGCTGCTCCAGTATCGCTTGCTGCTGCTCTAGTAAGCGTTGGCGTGAGTCTTGGGCAAAGCGCAAATCATTACGGTAGCGCTCACGTATCTGCTGCGCGCTATGCCAAGCCTCGTAGTGCAATTCACTGTTAGCATTATGCGTTTTCTGCAATTCCTGCATGCCTTGTAAAGTTTGCTCAGCGCAGTGCAAAGTATCCAGCGCTTGCGCTATGGCAGCCTGTAAAGCTTGCTCATCTTGCGCATAGGCAGGCAGCTCAATGGCCGCTAAATTGAGGCGCATATTGAACAGCTGTACGCCACTGTGTTCTTGGCTACTGGCGGCATCAAACGCGGCCAGATGCGGTGCTAAATCCGTGCGCTCCAATAATTCTTCGCGTACAACCTTACCGACACTGTGCTGCCAATCGGGCACTTGTTGCTGGAGAAACTGACGCAAACTGCCCTCGGCGGGTGCTTGCTGGCGTTTTAACTGCGCGTAATGTTGCTCAGCCTGACGCACGCTTTTCTGTTGACGCTCTATGTCAGCTAAATGGCTGTTTTGCAGCTGCTTAGCTTGCTCATACTGTGCATGCAGGCGATCCACATCATCACCTTGCTGATTGAGTTGTTGCTGTATCGCCTCCAGACGCGCCTGCTCTGTCTCCAGCGCTAACTGCTCTTGTGCGGTGAGCAAAGAAACGCTTAAGCGGGCTTTAACATCGGCTTGCTGCTGAAAAATCAGGTTTTGCTGTTCTTGCAGCTCAGCTTGCAAAGCACTTTGCTGCTGCTGATGTTCGTGCTCTAACTCGGACTTGTGCTGATTGTGCTGCTGACGCAAGGTACTTTCTTGATCGCGGACTTTTTGTTGCTGCTGGGTATTCTTCTCAACAAACTCATTGAGTTGTCCAGCCAACTCCAACTGACGTGCTTCAAAACGCTGGCGCGAGTTGCCCGCTTCTTCGCGCAGTAACTGCAAATGCCGGTCCAACTCGTCACGCTGATTGCGCCAACTCGGTAACTGCGCCACGGCATGCTCAAGCGCAGCCATATCGCGCTGAGTAAAATCGGTATAACGCTGCTCGATATTATCGAGATCAGTTTCGACTTGCTTGAGCTGGCTCGCCGCCTGACTGTGACTGCTATTGAGCGTATGGCGCTGACTTTGATAAGCCTCGTCTTGCTCAGCAACGGTACGTTTGGCTGACTGAATAGCCGCACTTTGATCAGCACAACTGCGCTCTAGCTGACCGGCATCTTTGAGCAACAAAGGCTGCAACTGCCACAATGCCTGCTCGGTACTGGTCAGATGATCCACTTGCTTGCTGATGCTATCCATTTCCGTTTGCAAACCGCTTAAGCGTCGTGATTGGCGCACCTGCTGCACCCATTCACGCACTTGCGTACTTTTGACTTGCGTGGTGGGTAGCGCCACGCCTTCATCTTCAAAAATAGCCGCGAGCATAGTTTTCAAGGTGTCCATCTTGCCTTCTTTGGCATGCACAGCCGACACCAGCTTTTCGATATGGCGTAAACGATGTGGACTACTAACCAAACTATAACGCAGAGCAATTTGCCTGAGACGCACCGACTCAGTGCGCGACACCGGCTGCGTGAAGGCACTAAAATCATT
>JAAZCO010000443.1 GCA_012513235.1 Gammaproteobacteria bacterium | reverse complement strand
TTGCCCTTGGGTTTGCTGCCAAATTTCTGGGCCGGTACTGTTGTAGTGCGCCAGCGGATTGTCTTGATTAGCAAACTGATCCAGCACAATACCTTGACCTTGCGCCTGCATCGCTAAAGCCAAATCACGCGCATCCTCCATCGACTCCACTAAAATCAACTCAGCACCATAAGCAGTCATCGCCGCCTTGCGCTCAGCTGTGGAGTTATCTGGCATAATCAGCAGCATAGGATAACCCTTAATCGCTGCAGCCATGGCCAAAGCAATGCCGGTATTACCCGAGGTAGCTTCAATCAGAGCATCACCCGGCTGAATACGCCCGCTGCGTTCGGCACGCTCGATCATCGACAATGCAGGACGATCCTTCACAGAACCAGCGGGATTATTGCCTTCCAGCTTGACCAGCAAGGTATTACTGGTCTCACCGGGCAGGCGTTGTAAGCGAATTAAAGGTGTATTGCCGATGCAGTCGGCCAAGGTAGGATAATGAACGGTCATAATAAGCAGCGGCATCAAAATTGAAAGAAGCCTATGATAGCGCCAAATGCCGCCAGTCCATAACCCACGAAAGCATCAACTTATAACTGTGGACTATAAGGCGTGATAATTTTATACATTATGTGGATTTTCTGGGGAGTCACCGCGTGTTAACCAATCTCGGAATTAAAGGCCGCGTGCTGATGCTCACCTTGCTGCCTTCAGGTATTTTTGCGGCAGTGCTCGGCGGTTGGTTCAGTTACTCACAGCTCAATGACTTACAAGAGCAACTGATGCGCCGCGGCGAACTGATCCTCAATCAGTTATCTCTCCTGAGCTATAACGCAGTGCAAAACGGCGACCGCACACAACTGCGTAAGATCGCACAAGATGCCTTAGATCTGAGCGATGTGCGCTCAGTACGTTTTACAGATGCTAATGGCTCAGTGTTGATGCACGTCGGCCCCTCCACCTTAGAGTACGGTGCAGGACAACCAGAAAAGTTAACCATTCACTCCAAAGACATCAGCTCACAACTCACACTACCCGTTTGTATTCGACCTGATTTCCCTGTCGATCCTGACATTTTGAACAAAGCCGATACCCCACCCATTGGCTGGATCAGTCTGGAAATGTCGCACCACGCGACCCTACTCAGGGGTTATCGCAGCGTGCTATTTAGCAGCCTATTTATTGGCTTTGGCTTATTAATCACCGCCCTGCTGTCACTGCGTTTAAGCCGCACCATTAATATTCCCTTAGAAAATATTAAAAAAGGCGTCGCGCGTATTCGTGATGGACATTTAGATACGCGTTTAAACTCACCCGGTAGCCATGAGCTGGATGAACTGGTTTCAGGTATTAACTTGATGGCGCAATCCATGCAAGAAGCGCAAGAAGAACTGCAAAGCAATATTGATCAAGCTCTAGCCGATGCGCGCCACAACCTAGAAACCATTGAAATTCAAAATATTGAGCTGGTGTTAGCACGTAAACAGGCCATTGAAGCCAGTCGTATTAAATCTGAGTTTCTCGCCAATATGAGCCATGAAATCCGTACACCACTCAATGGCATTATTGGCTTTACCCAGTTATTGAAAAAAAGTGATCTGACTATTCGTCAAAACGACTACCTCAACACCATCATTAACTCGTCAGAAAGCCTACTCAATATTATCAATGAGGTTTTGGATTTCTCAAAAGTTGAATCAGGTAAGCTGATACTCGATCACACGCCTTTTTATCTGCGTGACTTAATTCAAGAGACCCTGACCTTGTTGGCACCGAGTGCACATCAAAAAAACCTCGAGCTGATCAGTCTAGTCTACCGTGACACCCCACGTACTTTGATTGGAGATGCACAGCGTATTAAGCAAATCATCACCAATCTGATCGGTAATGCCATTAAGTTCACCCACGAAGGCAGCGTGGTGGTACGTACCATGCTCGATGAAGAAACCGATGAGTTTGCACAACTGCGCATCAGCGTCCAAGACACTGGGGTGGGCCTGAGCGAATCGGAGCAAAGTTTACTCTTTCAAGCCTTTATTCAAGCCGACCCTTCACTAACACGTCACACCGGCGGTACAGGTTTGGGCTTAACTATTTCTAAGCGGTTAGTCGAGCATATGGGCGGCGAGATTGGCGTCAATAGCCAAGTCGGCCACGGCTCAGAGTTTTGGTTTAGCGTGCGCTTAGCTAAAGCCTCTATTGATAACGATGATTTTATTAGCCATGAGCCACTGTCGATTCAGCACCGTGCTGTTTTGCATGACCCGCACCCACTGGCACAACAAGCCACTGCGCATCAACTGGAAGACTGCAACTTAGCAGTGACCTGCGTGAACAGCCTCGAAGCGCTGTTGCAACAAGTACGCAGCGCCGCTACTAGCGGGCAACCCTATCATTTAGCAGTATTGGGCATACAAACTCAGCAGCAGCCATTGCATTCCACCCAGCATGCTTTATCTGAGTTACAGGCACTCAATTGCCAAGTCCTATTGCTCTGTAGCACCACAAATTTTGCCGCATTACAAAATACTATTGGTCACCCTTTCTGCGAACACATACTCAGTAAGCCAGCCTGTTCTCGGCGCTTGAAAAACGCTGTTAATGATATTTTATCTATAGCCCCCAGCGCTGCTGTTAGCGCACTGCCCGCTCCACCGCAGCATACTTTGCATACCCTGTGTGTAGATGATAATCCAGCAAATCTATTACTGATTAAAACCTTATTAAGCGATATGGGGGCCAGCGTCAGTGTGGCAGAAAATGGGCAGGCCGCTTTAGCACTCTTCCAGCAAGAGCACTTTGATATGGTGTTTATGGATATTCAAATGCCGGTGATGAGTGGCCAACAATGCACTGCCGCAATGCGTTTATGGGAGCGCGAACACAACCTCACTGCCACACCTATTATTGCAGTCACCGCACATGCGCTGCCCCAAGAAACACATTTATTTATGCAAGCCGGCCTCAATGATTGCCTCAGCAAACCTATCAGCGAGCAGTCCTTGATCCAAGCCATTGCCAAATGGACGGGGATTTTTCTAACCAGCGACCATCAAGCCCAAGCGCCAGTGGCCAACTTAACTCAACACCTGCAACTGCCGATTATCGATCTTAAAGAAGGTCGCACCTTGTCCAATGGTAAGGAATCCTTAGCGCGCGAGTTGCTCACCTTGCTGATTGACTCACTGCCCAGCGACCGCCTGTATGTACAACAGGCTCGCGAGCAAGGTGATCGTCATGCTTTACTCGAACGTATTCACCGCGTGCATGGCGCAACGCAATATTGTGGCGTGCCGCAATTGCGTGCCATCTGTAAAACCTGCGAAACACTGATTAAAAATAATGTCGCGCAGCTTGATCCAGC
>JAAZCO010000089.1 GCA_012513235.1 Gammaproteobacteria bacterium | reverse complement strand
TTTAAAAACGTACCTGAAAGCGAAAAAGCCGGCAAAGTAGCCGAAGTTTTCCACTCAGTCGCTGCCCGTTACGACATTATGAATGACGTACTTTCAGGTGGTATGCACCGCTTATGGAAGCGTTTTACCATTGAATTATCCGGCGTACGTCGCGGTAATAAAGTGTTGGATATTGCCGGTGGTACCGGTGACTTAGCGCGTAAGTTCTCCAGCCTCGTGGGTCCAGAGGGTGAGGTGGTACTGGCCGATATCAACGCGTCCATGCTCAAAGTCGGTCGTGACCGTTTACTTGATAAAGGCGTATCCGGCAATATCAACTTTGTGCAGGCTGATGCAGAAAAACTGCCCTTCCCTGACAATCACTTTGATGTGGTCACCATTGCTTTTGGTCTGCGTAACGTCACCCATAAAGAAGATGCTCTGCGCTCCATGCTGCGTGTACTTAAGCCCGGTGGTCGTTTATTGATTCTGGAATTTTCTAAGCCCAGCAATCCATTATTGTCCAAATTTTACGATGCCTACTCGTTTAAATTTATGCCATTGGCCGGCAAGCTGATTACCGATGATGCTGACAGCTACCGCTACTTAGCTGAATCGATTCGCATGCACCCCGATCAAGAAACCTTAAAAGGCATGATGGCCGATGCCGGTTTTGAGCGCATCACCTTCCACAATATGACCGGTGGTATTGTCGCTCTGCACCGTGGAATTAAGCCCTAATGATCATGCAGTTCGCTTTGGCCAGTGCCGAAACGGCCCTCAATTCTGTGCTTAAACTCGACAGCACCGCGCAAGCGCGCTTAGCACCTTTAGCTGGACAAGTGATTGCCATTGCTTGCACGATGCCCGCTACTACAGTGTATTTAATTCCGCTCAATGACGGTATTCAATTAGCTCAACACTGGGATGCGCCAGCGGATTGCACCTTAACTGCACCGGCCAGCCTATTGCTCAAACTGGCCACCAGTGCCGATAAAACCAGTGTGCTGCACCACCCTGATGTCAGTCTCGACGGTAACAGTGGGTTACTGATGACTTTGGCGGAGATTCTACAAAGCCTCGAACTCGACTGGGAATATGAAGTGTCACGTTGGCTTGGGCCACTGGGCACTGCATTGGTGAGTAAGCACCTACGCAGCCGCAGTGATTGGGCGAAACAATCCGCGCGCAGCTGGCATCTCAATGCAGCGGATTATTTAGCTGAAGAGTCACGCACACTAGTAGGCCGTCTTGAAGCACAAACGCGCTTTAACGAAATCGATCAACTCAAGCTGAATTTAGATCGCTTGGATGCGCGCATTGCGCTTTTACTTAAACGGAACCCAACGCCTCTATGAAGCTGCTTGCTATCCGCCGCCTGTGGCGCATTCTGCGGGTCACCATTCGTTACCGCTTGGATGATTTAGTCTTTGCCCTGCCCTTGCCTCTATATGTGCGCGTTCTGCAAATACTCATGCCCTGGCGCTGGTTACCGCGTAGTGCATCAACGCTCGAACGGGGTGCAGCCTTACGTTTAGCACTGGAAGATTTAGGCCCGGTGTTTGTGAAGTTTGGGCAAATCTTATCCACGCGTCGCGATTTACTACCGCCAGATATCGCCGACGAAATGGCTAAGCTACAAGATCAAGTGCCGCCTTTTTCGTCGGAACAATCCATGCAACTGATTGAAGAGCAGCTGGGCGCGCCCATTAGCGACATCTTCAGTAGTTTTTCCAGTACGCCATTGGCCTCGGCTTCGATTGCACAGGTGCATGCGGCCCGCCTAAAAACTGGCGAAGACGTCGTGGTCAAAGTGATTCGCCCCGGTCTTAAACCAGTGATTGCTCAAGATATTGCTTGGCTCTTATTGCTCGCCAGTCTGGTTGAGCGCATGTCACCTGAGGCGCGGCGCTTACACCCTAAAGAAGTGGTCAGCGATTACGAAAAGACCATCTATGATGAGCTAGATCTACTGCGTGAAGCCGCCAATGCGAGCCAATTACGCCGTAACTTTATCGATTCCCCTTTGCTCTATGTACCGCAAATTTACTGGCAATGGAGCCGCCCTAAAGTGCTAGTGATGGAGCGTATCTATGGCGTAGCCGTCACTGATATGGCGACCTTAACTGACCAAGGCACTGATCTGAAAAAACTGGCTGAACGTGGCGTGGAGATCTTTTTCACCCAAGTGTTTCGTGACAGCTTTTTCCATGCTGATATGCACCCAGGCAATATTTTTGTCAGCACCCGTACGCCGTGGGACCCGCAATATATAGCGATTGACTGCGGCATTATTGGCTCGCTCACTCCAGAAGACCAAGATTACCTAGCACGTAACCTCTTAGCCTTCTTTAAACGCGATTACCGCAAAGTCGCACAACTGCATATTGATTCCGGTTGGGTGCCCAGCGATACTCGAGTGAATGAATTTGAAGCGGCGATTCGTACTGTCTGTGAGCCAATTTTTGAGCGTCCCTTAAAAGATATTTCTTTTGGCCATTTGCTCCTGCATTTATTTAATACCGCACGCCGTTTTAATATGGAAGTGCAACCGCAGTTGGTGTTATTGCAAAAAACCTTACTGAATATCGAAGGTTTAGGTCGCCAATTGTATCCGGATTTAGATTTATGGAGCACCGCCCAGCCCTACCTTGAGCGCTGGATGCGTGAGCGTTACATGCCCAAGCATGTACTGGGTAACCTGCAGCAACAATTTGAAAAGCTACCGCATGTGGCCAATATGTTGCGTGATAGCGTGGAAAAGTTCAGCGCAGCACCGGTGCAAGAGCACAGCTCGCAAGTCTGGCTGTATAAAGTAGTGGGCGCAGGCTTATTAGTCGGCAGTGCACAATTAGGACTGACGGCAGAACTGGCAACCTGGCCGGCTTGGTTGATGCTTGGTGCAGGTTTAGTGCTGGTACTGCGCCGCTAACAACAGCCGCCGCTACGCTACTTATCTATTAATATTGATTGAGAACACTATGAGCAACTGGTTAGACGCTATTAAATGGGACGAAAAAGGCTTAATTCCCGCCATCGCCCAGGATTATAAAACTAATCGCGTGTTAATGGTCGCGTGGCTTAACCGTGAGTCACTCGAGCTCACGGTTCAAGAGCAACGCGCCATTTACTGGTCACGCTCGCGCCAAAAACTCTGGCGCAAAGGCGAAGAGTCCGGACACATTCAGAAACTGCATGAAGTACAACTCGACTGTGACGCTGATGTTATTATCCTCAAAGTTGAGCAAATCGGTGATATCGCCTGCCATACTGGCCGCCACAGCTGCTTTTATCGCGTACTCACCGATGGCCAATGGCAAACAGTTGAGCCGGTGCTAAAAAACCCGAATGATATTTATTAAGGCTGATACCTATGACTGACGATATATTACGCCGCGTAGCGCAAGTGATTGAATCGCGCAAAAAAGCTGATCCAAGCTCATCATATGTGGCCAGCTTGCATCATAAGGGGCTGAACAAAATCTTAGAGAAAGTCGGTGAAGAAGCGGTCGAAACCATTCTTGCCGCAAAAGATGCTGCGCACTCAAAAAATAACGATGACGTGATTTATGAAACCGCTGACTTATGGTTTCACTCTTTAGTTATGTTGTCTGCTTTAGACTTAGAGCCGCAAGCGGTACTAGCAGAGCTTGAGCGCCGCTTTGGTTTATCCGGACATGCTGAAAAAGCAGCTCGCACACCCTCTTAATTATTTTTTTCGGAGTACACATTATGGGCGGCATTAGCATTTGGCAATTACTGATTATTTTAGCCATCGTGGTTTTACTCTTTGGTACTAAGCGCTTGAAAGGCATCGGCGGTGATTTAGGTGATGCCATCAAGGGCTTTAAAAAAGCAGTCGACAGCACTGAAGACAAACCCACACCAACGGTAGAAAAGACTGAAGCAACAGGGCAAACCTTTGATGCTAAAGCAGAGCACGTTGAAGATCCTTCAGCTAAAAAATGAGCTAACCCATGTTTGATATCGGCTTTTCTGAACTGCTGCTCATTGGTGTAGTGGCCCTCCTAGTGCTGGGTCCTGAGCGTTTACCCGGTGCTGCTCGAGTAGCTGGCTTATGGCTGGGGCGTATCAAGCGTGGCTTTAACTCCATTAAAGAAGATGTGGAGCGCGAGCTGGGGGCAGATGATATTCGGCGCGAACTGCGCAACGAAGAGATTCTCGAAAAAGAGCGCAAAATACTCAAAGAAACCGCCGCAAAGGCGCAGCAAGTACTCAGCGATAAGCCATTAGACACCCTGATTAAAGACAGCACTCAAGCTGATAAAGAGCAATCCTCATGAGTACACCGCAGCAGCCCGACACCAATATGCCTTTGGTTGCCCATCTCACTGAATTACGCACGCGCTTATTGCGCTGCGTGGTAGCAGTGTTGGTGATTTTTGCTGGACTGTTTTACTTCGCGCAAGATATTTATGCCTTAGTTGCAGCACCGCTACGTGCTTATCTGCCCGAAGGCGCGACTATGATTGCCACGGGTGTAGCCTCACCGTTTTTAACGCCCTTTAAGCTCACCATGGTGGTATCGCTGTTTCTCAGCATGCCGGTGATTTTGCAGCAAATCTGGGGTTTTATTGCGCCAGGCTTGTATAAGCATGAAAAACGTATCGCGGTACCATTACTGATTGCCAGCGTGTTTTTATTCTATGCGGGGATGGCCTTTGCTTACTTTGTGGTGTTTCCAATTATGTTTGGCTTTTTTGCCAGCGTAACGCCACAAGGCGTCGAAATGATGACCGATATTGGTCAGTATTTAGACTTTGTATTAACACTCTTTTTTGCCTTTGGCGTCGCCTTTGAAATCCCCGTAGCGACTTTTTTGTTAGTGTGGATCGGCCTCGTCAATGTTGCCACTCTGCGTAAAAGCCGTCCTTATGTGATTGTCGGCTGCTTTCTGGTCGGCATGCTACTGACACCTCCCGATGTTTTTTCGCAAACCTTACTCGCGATTCCGATGTGGTTTCTGTTTGAAGTGGGCGTCTTATTTGGCAGTTTGATTCAAAAAGAGCGCGAGACTCAAACAGCGGCAGCAACAGAGTCTGCTGACAATGACGATGAACACACGCCCTCAGTGCAACCATGAATTTACTGCTGCTGCACGATGCTGACTTTATCAGTGCTGACCGCGTTCGCATTAGTGATCGGCGCTTACACCACCTCAACACTGTTAACCAAGCCAGCGTTGGCCAAAAGCTGCGCGCCGGACGTTTAGCTGGGCTACAAGGCCAAGCCACAGTGCTCGCCATTGATGCACAGTACGCCGAACTGCAAGTCGAACTCCTTGACCCGCCACCGGCGAAACTGCCAATCACTCTGCTGTTGGCTTTACCGCGACCGAAGATGCTGCGCCGCACCTTGCAAACCATTGCCAGTATGGGCGTGGATAAGCTGGTGTTAATCAACAGTTATCGCGTGGAAAAAAGTTTTTGGCAAACGCCGTTTTTAAAACCTGAAGCCATCATGGCGGAGTTGATTTTAGGCCTGGAACAAGCTCGCGACACTGTGTTGCCAGAAGTGATTTTGGCCAAACGCTTTAAGCCTTTTGTACAAGATGAACTGCCTGCTCTGGTAGCCAATACGCGCGGCTTAATTGCACACCCAGGTGATTTCCCTGAGTGCCCACGCGGCCTCAATGAGCCCGTGACTTTGGCGATTGGTCCTGAAGGGGGTTGGATTCCTTATGAGGTGGACTTACTGATGCAGGCGGGCTTAAAACCTGTACAGTTAGGTGAACGTATTTTACGTGTCGAAACTGCAGTCCCAGCGCTCTTAGCACGATTATTTTAAGCGCAACTTGCAGCTCAGCACTGGCTTTGGAGTGCCTATGAAATCCTGCAAAACTGAATGCGGTATACCTCACACACAAACCGCACCTACAACTCAAGCACCAAAAGATCCAACCCACACCACCAGCATCTTTATTATTACTGAGATGGACTGCCCAACCGAAGAGCAGTTAATTCGTAGCAAGCTAGCGACTTTAAGCAATATCAGCGCAGTTGAATTTAACCTGATGCGCCGCCAACTGACCGTCAGTCATCTGGCATCAGCCTTGGACGACATTATCAACGCATTGAATAGCATCGGCTTTAAGCCGCACTTGCAGCAGGCTGATACTGACAACAGCAGCGCCGCAACCACACAGTCTAAACTCTGGCCGCTGCTCTTAGCCGGTATCGCTGCGACTGCCGCCGAGCTTGTAGAGTGGACTATCGGCGACAGCCACTGGGCGGTGATTGTGCTCACCTTAATTGTGCTCGCCACGGTCGGTGTCCCGGTGCTGAAAAAAGGCTGGATTGCGATACGCAATGGCAATCTCAATATCAATGCATTAATGACTATTGCAGTCACAGGTGCGTTATTTATTGGCCATTGGCCAGAAGCTGCGATGGTGACTTTTTTATTCGCCTTAGCCGAGTGGATTGAGTCCAAGTCCTTGGATCGCGCACGTTATGCCATTCATAGCGTTTTAGAATTAGCTCCAGAAACAGCAATGATTTTTGTTGATAACAGCTGGCAAAACCGTGCTGCTGATAGCGTTGCCATCGGCAGCCGCGTACGTTTACAGCCAGGTGAAAGAATACCGCTGGATGGCACAGTTGTCAGTGGTAACTCAACGGTCAATCAAGCGCCGATTACGGGTGAAAGCCTGCCGGTAGAAAAGACCATTGATAGCCCTGTATTTGCTGGCAGTATCAATATGCAAGGCGCTTTAGAATACGTCACGACTGCCACCCGTGATAACTCAACCTTAGCGCGCATTATCCATGCCGTTGAAGAAGCCCAAGGCAGCCGCGCACCGACGCAGCGTTTTATTGACCGCTTTGCCAAGGTGTATACGCCTATCGTGGTAGCGATTGCCTGTTTAGTAGCGATTGTACCGCCCTTATTTTTTGCTGGGCTGTGGGCTGCTTGGCTGTATAAAGCACTGGTCTTACTCGTCATCGCTTGCCCCTGTGCTCTGGTGATTTCAACGCCCGTCGCAGTGGTCAGTGCCCTCACGCAAGCAGCTCGCCAAGGCATTTTAATTAAGGGTGGAGTGTTTTTAGAGCAAGGCAAAGCGCTCACCACCATTGCTTTTGATAAAACCGGCACCCTCACCCATGGCACACCAGTGCTAACCCAAACAGTATTGTTAAATGACACTGACAACATTGCACAACATTTAGCCGCCAGCCTCGCTGCGCGCTCCGACCACCCGGTCTCACTGGCCATTGAGCAGGCCTTTCTCGAACAGCAAGACAATTGGTACTCCGTCAGTAATTTCCAAGCGTTATTAGGGCGCGGTAGCAGTGGCATCATTGCTGGCACACGCTATTACCTAGGTAATCATCGCCTGATAAAAGAGCTGCAGCTCAGCTCAGCGCAACT
>JAAZCO010000442.1 GCA_012513235.1 Gammaproteobacteria bacterium | reverse complement strand
GGTCATCAATTCGTTGGTATTTTGCGACAGCGTACTCAGGCGTGGCGTGCGGCTGTACAAGGCCAAGCAAATGGCATCCAGTAGCGTGGTTTTACCCGCTCCCGTGGGGCCGGTGATGGCAAATAAGCTGCTGCCATTGAAAGGTTCTTGAGTGAAATCAATCTTCCACTCGCCTTTTAGCGCATTGATATTTTTCAAGCGAATACTCAAAATTTTCATTGCTCAGCCTCCTGCAAGCTGGCCAGCACCTGCGCATGTAAGCCCTGTAAGACACTGATATCGTCATCACTGAGCTCCTCACCGTGCAAGCGCTTAGCAAACACTTCATCGGGCGTCAGCTCAGCCAGCACTTCGCCGCTCTCAGCACTCAATCCTGCCACTTGCGTACCGCGCAGACGACGTACGCGCAAGACTTCCACAGGCAAATCAGCACACAGCTCAGTCACTCGCGCCTCTAAATCATTATAATAATCATCGCCACGCACCTGAATTTCCAACCAGGCCACGGTGCCCTCATCCAGCTCTTGCGCCAGTTCAGCGAACTGCTGCTTCAACTCATCGAGACTGCCAGATAAAGAAATTAAGCGCTGAAAGCACGGAATGTCTAACACAGTGACTGTCTCTAAGCCTTGTGCATTTAAGTCCACACACAGCAGCTCTTTTTGCTGGCGCCCTTCATCAAAACTCAAAGCAATGGGCGAGCCGCTATAGCGCATATGCTCCAGCCCTGCGACTTTTTGTGGACGGTGAATATGCCCCAGCGCCAAATAATCAAAAGCAGGAAAGGCATCGGTAGGAAAGGCCGTCAGCGTACCGACATAAATCTCACGCACTGACTCAGTTAAGCTCACCCCCACCGTGGTTAAATGCCCAGTACCAATAATGGGCAGCGCTACACCTAGTTCAGCTCGCACGGCCTCGGCTTGAGCAAACAGTTGCGCGTAATGCTCAGCAATCGCTTGCTGTAAGTCACGTTGCTTATCATCACCACTTTGCCCTGCCTGACTGCGCTGCACATCACGCGGACGGATATAAGGGATGGCACAGACAATAGCGCCGACTTGACCATTGCGCTGCTTGAGCACCAGTACTTGTTCAGTGTGGCTGTCGGCAACGCTGGAAATCACTTGGGTATTTAAACGCGCCAGCAAATCTTTGCTTTCATTCAGCATCGAAACTGAATCATGGTTACCAGCGAGAATCACCAACTGGCAGCCGGTGTCGTGCATCTGGGTAATAAAGCGGTTGTATTGCTCGCGCGCATAACTGGGTGGCGTGCCGGTATCGAAAATATCACCGGCAATAATCAACGCATCCGCTTGCTGCTCCACCACGGTCTGTACCAACCAATCGCACCAAGCACGGTGCTCAGCTTGTCGAGTACGGCCCATAAAATGCTGGCCTAAGTGCCAATCCGAAGTGTGTAAAATGCGCATAGCGAAGGCGTCCTTGTGCAATCAATCATCATAAAAAAGCCCGCACTGACGGCAGCTTTTCAGCAATGCGTCAGCGCGGGCTGGGTAAAGATACAGCGTTTTGACTTAGCTGTCAGCGCGCACTAAACCAAAGGGCAAACCCGAAGCGTTCGGAATATGCTTGGCAATATCTTGCAAAGCGCTGTGAATCACTTCCTCTACCACTGGGTGATAAAACGGAATCTGCAACAAGCTCTGCGCCGTCTCTTCACGCTGAATTGCCATGGCCAAAAACTGCGCCACATGCTCAGCACGCATACCAAACATACTGGCACCCAGCAACTTGCCACTGGTTTTATCGGCATACAAACGCAACACGCCTTCGTGCTCAGATAACACCTGACTGCGGCCATTGGCTTGTGTTTTAGCGCTACCAATTAAAATATCATCGGGATTGAGCTGATCAAAACGCGCACCAACACTGACCACATCAGGATTGGTAAAGGCAATGCCAATTGAGGTTTTGCGCTTAAAGGCCACCGGCTTATCTTGTACTGCGTTATAACCGGCCATAGCACCTTCATCTGCAGCTTCATGCATCAAAGCGCGTTGACCATTCAC
Organism: Gammaproteobacteria bacterium; assembly: GCA_012513235.1. Classification (GTDB taxonomy): domain Bacteria; phylum Pseudomonadota; class Gammaproteobacteria; order Pseudomonadales; family Pseudomonadaceae; genus Denitrificimonas. The sequence goes on along the minus strand of JAAZCO010000442.1, from coordinate 474 downwards.
ATCACCAATAATAAACACTGGATGCTGCCCCATTTGCATGGTCTGCGGATCAAACACTGGCTGACCACGCTCATCCAATTCAAAACCTGCTTCGGCCAAATTCAGCTGATCAGTATTGGGACGACGACCTAAGGCAACAAGCACTTTATCCACCTGCACCTGGGTGTCGCCCGATTTCAGCACCACGCCCTGCTCAGCTTTCACTAACTCAGCGGGTGCACCTAAATACAGCTGCATCTCTTTACCAAACTCAGCCAGCGCATGCTGACTCACTTCTGGATCACTGATACCGCCGACATTGGTGGCCATATCAGCGCCATGCACTTCAACACCTAAACGCGCTAAAGCTAAACCCATTTCTAGTCCAATGGCACCCAGACCTAAAATACCAATGGATTTTGGCAGTTCGTCCATCTCAAAGAAATCATCAGTCGTAATACAGTGCTCAGCAAAGGGCTGTAAAAAACCTGGCAT
>JAAZCO010000441.1 GCA_012513235.1 Gammaproteobacteria bacterium | reverse complement strand
CACAGGGCCAATATAACGCTGCATCAGATCGCCTGCCGAGCGTGGTAAGTGTTTGACCATACCGGCTGCGACGATAATGGTTTTGGCGGTGATATGGCTTTGCAAGCGAATCAATTGTTCTTCAAGCAGGGCCAATGTTTTTGGGACGCAAATCAGTACGCAATCATAAGGTCCTGCGAAGGGCTGATTGGACTCAATAATATGCACGCTGTTTTCATCACGTTGATTACGATTGAGGTTATTACGCAGACCTTGGTGTGCTAGAAATGAATCGCCGCTACTGTGGACTGTCATATGTGTGCACAGGCTTGCAGCTAATGCGCCAAAGCTATCGTTAAGAATCAGTGCGCGCGGGTTATCAGGTAGCTGGCAGTTGCTTAGATGCTTAAGCAAGTATTCGTCAGCAGCATCGAATGCTTGCAGCGGGCTATTATTTTGCTCTGGATAGCGTAATAAATCCAACTGTGCAAAAGACGTATTAAATATAGGCATAAAGATCGCAGGTATTTGTTTGGCCAAAAATGGCGTATGAATAGAAGTGTCTGTTGGTTAATGAGGTGCAGTATGAACGTGATAGAAGAAAAATTCACTCGACAAACTATGACTCATTTACATACTTGGACGCCAAGCTTGTTTAGTTTCCGCTGTACGCGTGACGCGGGCTTTCGTTTTACTGCAGGGCAATTTGCTCGATTAGGTGTGCGCAAGGCTAGTGGAGCGATTGTTTGGCGTGGTTATTCGATGGTTTCCAGTCCTTTTGATGAGTTTTTAGAGTTTTTCTCGATTGTGGTGCCTGGTGGTGAGTTTACCAGTGAGTTGAGTCAGCTTGAGGTGGGCGATGAGATTTTAATTGAAAAGCAGGCGCATGGCTTTTTGACTTTGGATCGTTTTGTGGATGGTGATCATCTGTGGTTGTTAGCAACGGGAACTGGGGTTGCGCCATTTTTGTCGATTTTGCAGGATTTCTCAGTTTGGGAGCGTTTTGAGCGCATTGTCTTGGTATATAGCGTGCGTACTGAGGCTGAGCTGGCGTATCGAGAGTTGTTGGACGAGATTTTAACGCGTGAGTATGTTGCTGAGCATGCGCATAAGCTGACTTTTGTGCCGGTGGTGACGCGCTCTGCGGTACCGGGATGTTTAAATGCGCGGATTACGGATTTGTTGGAAACGGGGGAGTTGGAACGCCATGTGAGTCTACCAATGACGGCTGAGGATTCACGTGTGCTGTTGTGCGGTAATCCAGAGATGGTTGAGGATTGTCGGATGCTGTTGCAAAAACGCGATATGCAGTTGTCATTGACCCGACGCCCGGGGGCTGTGGCGGTTGAGAATTATTGGTAGGTGATGGATGTAAGGCTGCGTTATGCTTTTAGCCTAGAGCCTAGAGCCTAGAGCCTAGAGCCTAGAGCCTAGAGCAGATGTGCGCGTGGCGTACCTCGCTCATGCTGCTTTCCCTCCATGGGGCGGTCACGCCCCAAGTCGGGCGCTGCGCCATCCATGGCTACGCTTGTCGCAGCACGAGCGAGGTACTTGTTGAGCAGTGATGGTGTTGACTGGTTGTATATGGGGGCGTTAGGGCTTTTGAGTATTGAGCATCGCATATTGAATATCGAGCATTATGTGTGTTGATAGTGTTGGCGAGTTGTTTGGGTTTTTGGATCAATGATGACTGCTGCACTAGTGCAAGCAACGCATTGGGTTGATGAGTGCTTCGGGGGTAAGTGTGACGAGAGAGTCATGGATGGCTTAGCGCCGGAGTTGAGCCCAGGATGGGCTCATCGACGGAAGAGCACCTATCCTGAAGTACGGTATGCCGCAATACTTAATGTGTTACATACCGTACTGTCCTTATAGGTGCGTTGCTGTTAAAAATTAAGCAGCGAGTTCGCCTGATGGGCCGAAGAATTCGTAGTGGATGTCGCTATCGGCAATCTTGCGATCCTTGAGCAGACGCCACACATGCGTCAGCATCGGTGTGGGGCCGCACAGGTATATCTCACTTTGACGATCGCCAATCAGCTCATCGAGTAAGGCTTGATCAATAAATCCCTCGCTGTGATGCGCTTTGACTTCTAAGTCTTTTACGTTAGGTTCACTCAGGCGCAAGTGGATTTTTAAATTGCTGTGTTGGCTTTGCAAAGCTGCCAGTTCATCAGCAAATGCGCGTACTGAACCGTTAATTGCACACTGCAGGAAAATGATCTCTCGGTCACTGTACTCAGCCAGCGCGGTATGCAACATCGATAAAACTGGTGTAATACCAACGCCACCGGCGATAAATACCAGAGGGCCTTGTTGGTGCTGAGGCGCAGTAAAGGTGAATTCACCGCAGGGTGGTGCCAGTTCGACTACGTCGCCCACTTGCAGTTGGTCATGTACATAGTTTGAACACACGCCATCGGGTGTGTTGGGTGCTAAAGCCAGTTCGCGTTTGACGCTGATACGGTAGTGAGGATCGCCGGCACGGTTCGACAGGCTGTAGTTGCGCAT
>JAAZCO010000440.1 GCA_012513235.1 Gammaproteobacteria bacterium | reverse complement strand
GTTAGTGGCCGAAGGTTACGATCCTATCTATGGTGCGCGTCCATTGAAGCGGGCGATTCAGCGCTGGATTGAAAACCCGCTGGCGCAACAAATTCTCTCTGGGGAATTTGAGCCAGGTCATACTATTCAAGCCACTCTTGTCGATGGCGAGATCGTGTTTAGGTAAACACAAGTTCAGCTGTTACACAAAGCGCAACCTTCGGGTTGCGTTTTTGTTGCTGTGGTTAGCGCTGATACAGATCTTGCTAGGCAGGTATAAGGGCAGGGGGCATGCAGCTGAATTGGCTGCGTGCATGCAGTTTGTGACGTGGGTTTAGTGCGCAGTTTATAAGATAAATCTGCTAAACTGCGGCCTTTAATTTTACAGGTCACTCCCCATGCCACACGCCGTATCGCGTTTGCGTGATCAACGCTTGGCTCGCAGTCAAAAGCCTTTCCTCGCTCGCGGTGCCTTGCTGGTTCGCTGCCCACGTTGCCGAGTTAGCGAAGCGTATTGCATGTGCGCGTGGCAACCTCAAGTCAGCGCCAACAGCGCGGTGTGCTTGTTGATGTATGACGCTGAGCCACTGAAACCTACCAATACCGGTTGGTTAATTGCTGATGTGGTCCCAGATACCTTTGCGTTTAGTTGGTCGCGTACCGAAGTCGACCCGAATATCCTCGCTTTATTAGCCGACCCACAGTGGCAGCCCTATGTGGTTTTTCCTGAAGAATATATTCCTGCCGAGCGTGTGGTGCACAGTGTCCCCAATGCCCAACTGCAAGCGGCAGGTAAACGCCCATTATTTATCGTGCTCGATGGCACTTGGACCGAAGCGCGTAAAATGTTTCGTAAATCTGCCTATCTAGCCGACTTGCCGGTGCTGAGCCTGCAGCCTGAAGATATTTCCAATTACCGTTTGCGTCGTTCAACTCGCGATGATCACCTGTGTACCGCTGAAGTCACCGCATTGTGCCTGCATCTTGCTGACGATACCCAAGCTGCCACCGCCCTGGAAACATGGTTTGCCCGCTTTAGTCGTCATTACCTCGCTGGCCGTAAACCTCCGTCTATCACCGAGAAAGAAGCATTGCGTAACGGTACCGCCCTGTAGGGTTATCTGGCTTATACAGCGCTCAGCTTGCCTGTTGCAGTATGGCCAGCAGCGTTTTATTCAGCAAGTAAGGTGCATAACTTACTGGCAGTCACCTCAGTTGCAGCTCATGCGCATCATGAAAAACTCACCCAGATAGTCCGTAATTTGATATAGTTAGCAAGCTAACTAATTTGGTAAAAATCTTATGAGTACAACTACAAAACCACTCTACGGTATTTTATTGGTCATGTGCGCAGGCTTGTTATTGGCCTCACATGATGGCGTTTCAAAATACCTTACCCATATTTACCCACTCATTATGATTATCTGGCTACGCTACTTTGTACAAACCGTTGCCATGGTTATTTTATTTTTTCCGAAAATGCGTTGGACCATATTACGTACGCAGCGCCCTTGGTTGCAGTTGGCGCGTGGCATCAGTTTGCTGAGTATTAGCCTGCTGTTTATCAGTGGTTTGCGCTATATCCCCCTAGCGGAAGCGACAGCAGTGATATTCTTGGCGCCATTGATAGTGACAGTGCTCTCAGCCGCCATCCTGAATGAAAAAGTCAGCAAAGCGCAGTGGGTGGCAGTGTGTGTGGGCTTTTTAGGCGTAGTGTTGATTGTGCGCCCAGGTGGAGCATTGTTTACTCCGGCTATTTTGCTTCCTGTCGGCGCATCATTTTGCTTTGCGGTATACCAGTTAATCACGCGCCGCTTAGCCAGCACTGACCACGCTGTGACCAGTAATTTTTTATCGGGCTTATTTGGCACCCTAGCATTGACTGTCTGGCTTCCAGGGCAATACACATTGGATGTTGCGCACATCGACTTGGTCTTTATGTTGGCGCTAGGTTTGCTGGCCATGACCGCGCATATGCTGCTGACCATGGCCCTTAAATACTCCAGCGCGGCAACCTTGGCACCTTTCACCTATGCACAGATTATCTTTGCGGGTGTGGTGGGCTATATAGCCTTTGGTCAGTTACCTGATATCTATTCTATTTTTGGTGTACTGATCATCAGTTGCAGTGGTTTAGCCGTAGCGTATTTGCAGCATTATGCGGCAAATACGTCAGTTTGATGTGTTATTACGCAGAATGGCCTGCAGTTTTGCCAGTTCAATCGGCTTGGCTAAATGGCCATTCATCCCCGATTGCTTGGCACGCACATGATGCTCCTCGAGCACATGTGCAGAAAGCGCGATAATAGGTATGGGCGCTAAGTTGTATTTGGCTTCATAGGCTCGATGCTGTTTAGCAGCGGTAAAGCCATCCAGTACAGGCATCTCACAATCCATTAACACCAAGTCGTAATGGTTTTTTTGCAGCATTTCTACTGCAATTTTACCGTTGGTGGCGATATCAATACTGATGCCTAGCTTGCTCAATAAGCCGCTAATGACTTTGACCGAGATGGGATCATCTTCAGCAACCAGTATGCGCTTACCGCTCAGTTGATGTGCCGACTCAGTGTTATCCACGCTTTGTTGGATTGCATTGATCAGGGTGGTTTTTAAAGTAGAGCCGCTCACAGGCTTCATTAAAATATGATTGATACCTGCATTACGAGCCGCAATAGCGTTTACTTGGCTGCTACTGGTGAGCATGATTAAGCGACTGTCGGCAGTGAGTAACGGGTCTTCTTTAACTCGTATAGCAAAGGCAATCGCCGTTGGGTTATGAGTTGTTTCACTGATAATAATCGTCTTAAAGCGTTGGCCTTGCATGCCTCTGTTGCGTAAGAGCGCGATCGCTTCCACGATAGATGCGCGCGTACTGACTAACATGCCCCATTCGCTGCATTGCTGCGCTAAGACTTTAAGTGACAGAGCGTTGCTATCAATAATCAAAATATGCTGCTGGCGTAATACGGTATCTGCTTTAGCTTGACTGACCGGATTATCTTGCGCCTGCACGGGGATGCTAAAGGTAAACACAGTGCCTTGCGGGCTGCGTTTTATCTGAAAGGTGCCCGACATTAAAGAGATCAACTGGCGAGCGATAATAATGCCGAGGTTGCCACCAATAAATGAGGCGCTGAGCAAGTCTTTACTGTGCAGTTGGGCGGTGCTGAGGATGTGGCGTTCTTGGTCGCTCAGTGGCATGCCCGTATCTTGTACGCTGAGTACCAAGTGTTGTGCGGTATCACTTTGCTGAACTGTCACGCTCAAGACCACCTCACCATGCTGGGTGCGCTGAAAAGCATTGGTCAGCATACTGAGTACAACTTGGCGAAAACGTATGGGGTCGCCCAAGATGACTTCAGGTGTTTGTGGTTGTAAAAAAATCGTCAGTTCAATCTGTTGCTCTTGCGCACGGTTAGAAAAAGCTTGTGAACATTCTTGCAGTAAGTCAGCCAAGTTAAAGGGTGTTTGACTCAATACCACCTCATTGGATTCAAAGCGTGAGATGTCTAATATTTCATTGATCAGGCTGAGCAGTTCATTGCCAGAGCCTTGGATGGTATGCGCATAGTCGCGTTGTTTGCTCGAGAGCGGTGTGTCTAATAATAGCGTGGTCATACCCAGTACACCGCTGAGTGGCGTGCGTATTTCATGGCTGATTTTAGCGAGTAATTCAGAGCGTGCACGGCGCTCACCTTCTTCAGTTGCTTGCATATTCAGGGCACGACTGGCGCGACTGGCCGTGTAATAATGTGCCTGACTGAGCGCAATACTGAGAATAAAGGCTGCGACAACTAAACTAGTGAAGATCAGTAGAGTGGCCTGGTCGGCTGATAATAAACACTCATCCAGCAAGCAGGGCCAGACTGCGATCAGAGGTATTAATAGAATCAGTACACCTAAACTTAAGGACAGAGGCGTGCCATCTTGGCTGCGCCAGAGTGACCCAGTGCAGCTGAGCAAGAGGACGGTGGAGCTGATCAAGACATAATAAACGATATTTTGCGCACAGAAGGTGCTGCTGAGGCAGACGCCAACGAGGCTCAAGCATAGCAATGCCATATGTACCAGCAAGGGCTTGCTTAAGCTGTTGGGGTGGTGTGATTGCTGGCTGCACTTAAGGCAGATGGCATGTAAAAAAAGTAAACTAACAATGACTAAGCCATAGACTAAATTCTCTGACGGACTGAGCCAGTTAGATGCTACAGGTTGCGTAGGACTGGTGATAAAAAACAAAAATAGCAGTAAGCAGCCAAGTGTTATGGCTAGAAGTATATTGTTGTAATAACGGGTATAGAAAAAACGTAAGAGGTTATACAGCGCAACGCTCAGCGTACTGCCCAGTAGTATGCCAATCAAAAAGGGCGGCAGTGATTGCAAGCTTAAACCAGATGTTGGAGGCAGTTGCGTAAGG
>JAAZCO010000088.1 GCA_012513235.1 Gammaproteobacteria bacterium | reverse complement strand
AACGGTACCGCTGCCCAAGCTCTCATATTCATTCAGCGAAATTCGTTTGAGTCGCATCAAAAGTCGCTTACGTATTTGATAGACCACGTCTTTGGATAGATGAGTAAACATTTTACTTTGCGCCACGTTAAACAGCAGCGAACCCAAGCGCAACACAAAGGTCAGTATCACCATAAAGCCAATATAGCCAATCGCTTGCTGCCATACATTTGGCAAGACATGGTTCATCAACTCCAAGGCTGGACCTGCTTGTCCCAACAGCACTTCGTCGACTAAAAACGGTAACAACAAAGGAATAGGCACACTCAACAAAGTCGCCAGTATGGCAAGAACATGAGCCAAGATTAAACCGCGTTTATGCTGTACTGCTAAGCGCCGAATCTGCGCCCAGTTAATGTGATCAGATAGTGACATTAGTGGATATCCAGCGAGCTAAAAGAGGCTGCAACGCGGCGTATGACTGATAGCCATTGGTGATCAAGGCGTACTGCTGCTGGTGTTGCGCTAAGAGCGTAGGAAAGCCACGCACCGCCAGTCGACTCACCCAAGCAAATTCTGCCTGAGTATCCTCACAGGTTTGCGCTGCATCAAACAGCGCACAAAACGCTTGGCTGTCATAACCCACTGCAACTGCCAGTTCGCGCAAAACATAAGGCTGGGTGATATCGCGTCCCGCTTGATAAAAAGACTGCTGCAAGAGCTCAAGAAAAGCAAACAAGCGCTGATGATCCAATTGACGCGCAACCACTAGAGCTCGGCAGGCCGGCTCAGTGTCATACAAAAAACCACTGGGCAACGCTGTATCAAAATTAAAAGGCTGGCCCGTTGTTTCAGCGACGGTGTGCCAATGCTGCAGAATATAATTACGTTTATTCGCATCCAGCACTGCTTGCTGACCGGTACGCAAACCACCCACACGCAGAGTGACAGGCACCTTAGCAGCCTGAGCCTGCTCGAGCACCTGCTGCAGCACTGGATTAAAGCCCCAACACCAAGAACACATGGGGTCTAGAATATAAATCAGCTGCGTACTGTGCATAAAGCTCTCCTACTGCTGGCAAGCAACCAAACTAAAGACGCCATAACAACGCGACTGAGCTCGGTCAGCGAAGACGGTTTCGCCTAAGCGAGAACGGTTCTTCTTTGTCAAAAGTAAGAGTTTACCCGATTCATTCCACAGTTTAAGGCTTTATGGGAGTTTTTTAGCCACTACCAGGCTCATCGACTGCCCGGCAGAGGCTGGACAACGTGCTTAAATAACACAAACAGCGCAACAGATATCAGTCTGCTGCGCTGTTTTAACGAGGTCAGAGCCAGCTTTAAAGTTCAGCTGCCACGCGCGAACCTTGATCAATGGCACGTTTAGCATCCAACTCCGCGGCAACATCAGCCCCGCCGACTAAGTGCACAGCGATGTTGGCGGCTTCGAGCTCAGCTTGCAACTCACGCAGCGGCGTTTGTCCGGCACAGAGCACAATACTATCCACGGCTAACACCTGCGGCTCACCACCGGCCACGCTGATATGCAAGCCAGCATCATCAATGCGTAAATATTCAACAGCGGCCAGCATCTGCACATCTTTACTTTTTAAGCCTGCACGATGGATCCAGCCCGTAGTCTTGCCAAGCCCAGCACCGACTTTGCTTTTTTTACGCTGCAGCAAATAAATCTGTCGAGCAGCAGCTTCAGGTTGCGGCTCAACTCCAGCAACACCACCGCGCGCATTTAAACCTAAATCAATACCCCACTCTTTCCAAAAAGCGTCACGATCTAAGCTGCTATGACCGCCGCTATGGGTTAACAGCTCCGAGACATCAAAACCTATCCCGCCCGCACCAATCACTGCGACGGTTTTACCGACAGGTTTACGCCCTAAAATGGCATCTAAATAGCTCAGCACCTTAGGATGCTCAATACCTGGAATCTGCGGTACGCGCGGCACAATACCTGTCGCCAAAATCACCTCATCAAAACCTGCAGCAATCAATTGGGCTGCATTAACACGCTGATTAAGCTCGACTTGCACCCGGGTTGATTGCAATTTGTTTTTAAAATAACGCAGGGTTTCATAAAATTCTTCTTTACCCGGAATCAATTTAGCGACATTAAATTGACCACCAATCTCATTGGCCGAATCAAACAAAGTTACAGTATGCCCACGCTCTGCTGCTACAGTTGCTGCAGCCAAACCTGCAGGCCCAGCACCCACTACAGCAATCTTTTTCACCGTGGTCGTGGGAATATAATTAAGTTCAGTTTCATGACACGCACGCGGATTGACTAAACAACTGGTCAGCTTGCCACTAAAGGTGTGATCCAAGCAGGCCTGGTTACAACCGATACAAGTATTGATTTCATCGGCTTTACCCGCAGCGGCTTTATTGACAAATTCAGGGTCAGCCAAGAATGGGCGCGCCATGGAAATCATATCGGCATCATTGTCTGCCAAGGCTTGCTCAGCAACTTCTGGCGTGTTGATACGGTTAGTTGCCACCAGCGGAATGGATACTTCGCCACGCAACTTAGCTGTGACTTTAGTAAAAGCACCACGCGGCACTTTAGTGGCAATGGTTGGAATACGCGCTTCATGCCAGCCAATTCCAGTGTTAATCATGGTTGCGCCAGCAGCTTCAATCGCCTTCGCCAACTGCACGATTTCATCCCAACTACTACCTTTCTCCATCAAATCCAGCATCGACAGGCGGTAAATGATAATAAAGTCAGCCCCTACGGCGGCGCGGACACGACTGACAATCTCTAAAGCTAAACGCATGCGATTTTCATAACTGCCGCCCCAGCGGTCGGTACGCTGATTGGTATGCTGTGCTAGAAACTGGTTAATAAAATAACCTTCCGAGCCCATAATCTCGACGCCATCATAATTGGCGGATTGGGCCAGCACCGCACAATTTACAAAGTCAGCAATCTGCTTTTCAATGCCAGCCTCGTCCAACTCAATCGGCTTAAATGGATTGATTGGAGCTTGAATCGCACTGGGCCCTACGGACTTAGGACTGAAAGCATAGCGACCCGCATGCAAGATTTGCATACAGATTTTACTGCCCGCCTCATGCACGGCTTGCGTAACAATTTTATGCTGCTGAGCTTCTTCAGGCGTACTGAGCTTTGCTGCTCCAGCATAGACAGCACCTTCTTCGTTTGGACCAATACCACCGGTCACCATCAAGCCAACGCCACCGCGTGCACGCTCAGCGAAATAAGCGGCCATGCGCTCAAACCCATTAGGACGCTCCTCCAGACCTGTGTGCATCGAACCCATCAAGACACGGTTTTTCAGCGTAGTGAAGCCAAGATCAAGTGGGGCTAATAAATGTGGGTAATGTGGATTTGACATCAAAATTCTCCAAACAAATGCAAACACAGAATGCTGATTTTTATCTGGGCGCTAGGGCCACGCTGATCAGTCATATAATGCTCACTACAATAAACAGCGCTACGCAGCTTCTCAATGACCCCAAAAGACAAAATAATAACTATAATGAACATCTAAACAATCAACAGGCGCATTATGAGCAAGCACATAACCCAACCCAATATGCGTTTAGGTGATTTATCCGTTGGTTTTGTGCACAGCATTACCGCGGCGATGAGCGAGCAAGGCCACTGTACGCGTGAATTGCTTGAGCGTTTTGAGTTGGATGCAGAACACCTCGCGCAACCTGATGCCAGACTTTCTATTCCACGCTATATGCGCTTAGGTCATGCAGCGATTCAATACACTGGCAATCCAGCCCTCGGCTTAGCGATTGGCAGGCACAGCTCACTCAACCATATCGGTTTAGCCGGCGTGACCGCGGCACAGGCCCCTAATGTGCGCGCTGCAGCCCGTTGTATTTTGCGTTTCGAGCCTTTGTATGCACAAAATTATCGTGGTGCTAGCCAGTTTATTGAAGATTGCAACGGAGCTTGGCTCAATTTTTATTCCATAGCGCCTTACAATGCTTACAATTACTTTGTAGTTGAATCTGTTTTATTAGGCTGGATCAATCACTTACACCAAGTGTGCCAAAGTGATGTCGACATACAATTACTACAGATTGAATACCCTGAGCCGGTCTACGCTGCTGAGTTTATGCAACACCTCAATTGTCCAATTGAGTTTAATGCACCCTATAACCGCATCCGCTTAAGCCAAGACAGCTTAGCTCTCAATAACCCCAACCATTGCCCCAGCACTTGGCATGCTTTGTTAGAACTATGCGAGGAACAACTGGCTGACAAAACACGCCATTACAGCCTAGTAGAACAAGTCAGCCAATTGATTGCGCCGTTGTTGAAAAATGGCGAACCCAGCATTGACCATATTGCACACAAGTTACGCTTACCGACTTGGACGCTACGGCGCAAATTAGCCGCGCATGGCACACAGTTTCGCCAATTGGTGAATCAAACCCGCTTTGAACTGGCCAGCAGCTATATTCGTGATACCGAGTTAACCTTTAGCGAAATCTCATGGCTGCTGGGTTTTTCTTCGCCCGAAGCCTTTCAGCGCGCCTTTAAACGCTGGGCGCAGCAAACACCTGGCGAGTTTCGTCGCATGGCACTCCAACGCTAAAGAACATATATAGGATGTTGTTGTCATACAACTTGACGCATCACTCATGCCTGTCAATTGAAATATTTTATTCAATGTAGTAGCACTTAAGCGAAAAGCATATTAAGTTAGCGTGTCGCTGTTGTACTTTCTCCAACACAGCACGACGTCACAGTATAATGCACCCCTCAACGCTGCATATCTTTTTACTATCTGATGATATAAACCTATGTATAAAATTTTTGAAACTGTAGATGAAGTCTCTCGCTATACGGCCCAGCGCCTTCTAGATAAAATAAAGACAGCTCCCCGTGCAGTCCTAGGCTTGGCGACAGGTAGCACTATGGAGCCTGTTTATGCGCAACTGTTGCACTACATGCAACAAGTGGCAGTCGATACCTCACAACTCACAACATTTAACTTAGATGAATACATCGGTTTAAGTGCTGAACACCCACAAAGTTATAACTTTTATATGTATCAGCATTTATTTAATCACCTCAACCTGCCAGCACATAACGTGCACTTACCCAATGGATTGGCGAGCGATATTGATACGGCCTGCCAAGCATATTCCGATGCTATTAAATCCATGGGCGGCCTGGACTTACAATTATTAGGTATCGGCTCAAACGGCCATATTGGCTTTAATGAGCCCCACACCTGTTTTAATAGCCGCACTCATGTGGTGGAACTTTCAGAACAAACTCGTATTGATAACGGTCGTTTTTT
>JAAZCO010000087.1 GCA_012513235.1 Gammaproteobacteria bacterium | reverse complement strand
TCCTATACAGGATTTCCAGATATTATTGGTGGCAACAACCGCACCTTAAAATCAAAAGACCTGATTTTAGACACTAAATTTGTTGCCCCCATCACAGAAAATAATATCACCACACTCGGCGCACAATATATTGATTCGAAACTGGAAGATGGCATCGCCACCGATACCTTCAAACAGGAGTCAGCTGCCATCTTTGCTGAGAACGAATGGCATATTATTGATGATCTAGCCCTAACCTTAGGTGGTCGTTATGACCGTCACCAAGCTTTTGGTGGGCACTTCAGCCCGCGTGCTTACTTAGTCTGGAATACCACGGATAACTGGACGCTAAAAGGTGGCGTCAGCAAAGGTTATAAAACCCCAAGCCTGAATGATTTGCACAGCGGCATCAACGGTGTCACCAAGCAAGGGCAGACCATTACGATTGGTAATCCAAATTTAAAACCAGAAAAAAGCACCAGTACCGAACTGGCCGCTTACTTTGATAACTTGTCTGGATTTAATGCTAACGCCACGCTGTTCCATAATAAGTTTAAAGACAAAATCAACTCAGGCCCAGATGTAGCCTGCGCATATAATGGCGGCATTTGTTCACAGAAAATCAACGTGGACGATGCTGTCACCAAAGGTGTTGAGCTCGCCGCGCAATGGTACTTCACTGACGACTGGAGTATTAAGGGTAACTACACCTACACTGACAGTGAGCAAAAAAGCGGCAAAGACAAAGGTGCGCAACTCACAAATACACCACGCCACTTAGCCAACGCCAGCTTAAACTGGGAAGCCAATGAGCGTCTCAATCTATGGTTGAACACTGAATACCGTGGCAAGCGCTCACGCTTTACCTCTAAGTATGCAAACCTAGACACCACAGAAAAGAATATCTACACAACTCTAGGCAGTAAAACCAAGGCCTATACCCTGTTCCACTTGGGCGGCTCTTACCAAGCCACTGATGCTCTAGCTTTCAATGCAACGATTTACAACCTGCTCAATAAAGATTTTGTGAAGGGTAAATCCTATTTGACCGATAAAGGTGATATCGCCTACGGCACCGATTACACCCACTCAGGCAAATCAACCACCGGCTCAATCGAAGAAGGTCGTCGCTTGTGGATGTCAGCCACCTATCAGTTCTAAGCACAACCTTGTAGGCATAAAAAAGCCCGCTCACAATCTGCACTGTGAGCGGGCTTTTGCATTTTACAATCTTACAAGTAGTACGACTTCAACGGCGGAAAACCATTAAACTCAACCGCACTGTAACTGGTGGTGTAAGCACCAGTGGATAACCAGTAGAGTCGATCTTCGCTGGCCAAATTCAGTGGCAAACCGTATTTGTAATTTTCATACATAATATCGGCACTGTCACAGGTCGGGCCGGCAATCACTACGTCTTCCAATTCGCCCTGCTTCTCAGTCCAGATCGGAAACTTAATCGACTCATCCATAGTTTCAATCAAGCCTGAAAACTTACCCACATCGGTAAATACCCAACGCTCAACAGAGGTGCGTGACTTACGTGATACCAATACCACCTCACTGACCAAAATACCGGCATTCGCAATCAGCGAGCGGCCTGGCTCAAGAATAATTTCTGGCAAATCATCACCAAAATCTTCCTGTAAGAAACGGGTAATTTCTTCAGCGTAAGCTTGCAAAGTATTGGTTTTGTTCAAATAGTTAGCAGGGAAACCGCCGCCCATATTGATCATCTGTAAGCGAATACCATCTTCGTCACGCAAGCGCTCATAGATAATTTTCACTTTACCAATCGCCGCATCCCACGAGCCAATTTCACGTTGTTGTGAACCCACATGGAAAGATACGCCGTACGGCACTAAACCTAAATCACGCGCCAGCACTAGCAAATCCATCGCCATATCAGTCTGGCAACCAAACTTACGCGATAACGGCCAATCCGCTGAGGCTGAACCTTCAGTCAGAATACGTACATAGATCTTAGAGCCGGGTGCTGCTTTAGCAATATTGCGCAGGTCAGCTTCTGAGTCAGTGGCGAACATACGCACACCTTTCTCATAGAAATAACGCACATCACGGGCTTTTTTAATGGTGTTACCAAAACTGATTTGCTCGGGCTTCACACCACATGACATCACCTTATCCAGCTCATAGATCGAGGCAATATCAAAGTTCGAGCCTTTTTCATGCAGCAACTTGGTGATTTCGATGGCGGGGTTAGCTTTGACGGCATAGTAAATTTTCGCAAACGGAAAATTCTCAGCAATTTCATCATAAGCGCGTGCAATGGTTGCGGTATCAATCACAACAAAGGGGGTTTCGTGCTGATCAGCAAACGCCTTCATTTTTTTAAAAGTTTCGGGCGCGAAGTAATCTTCCACATTAATGGACATAGCTGGACTCCTATCTGGGTCATGGCAAATCAAGAAAATAAGGGATTAAATCTGAACGCTGAATCCGTTTCCCCACTTTGGTTCGCCTACTTCCCAAGGCATGTCGCCGATGAT
>JAAZCO010000439.1 GCA_012513235.1 Gammaproteobacteria bacterium | reverse complement strand
TACCAACGTAAAGACAGCTCTGAATCAGGTAGCAGCAGGCTCAGGTTATAGCCTGTGTACAGCTACACCAGGCAGTGCAATTGATACTCTGTACAAACTCCCTTTGCCAAAAGCCCACCAAAATATTGGTCCTGTAACACTGCGCAATGCCCTGCAAGTACTAGCTGGCCCTGCTTACCAGGTTGAAGTCGATGAGGCTCGTCGAGGCGTGTGCTTTAAAGTCCGCCCTGATTACACGCAAGCCAGACTCATCACTCACAAACGCCCCTCAAACACCCAAGCTGATGAGGTAGAAAAATGAAACGGCTGGTCCTTGCCCTCGGGGTGATATTTTCAGCAAACCTGCATTCAGCCCAATCAACCACAGTTGATAAAACCAATGTGGTGGGGACGACAGCAAGTAGTAACACATCTAGCACCGAGCAGAGTTTTAGCGTTGCCCAGAAGGCGCACTCTTGGGGGCTTGAAGCAGATGAATGGCAGCGTTATGAAACCATCATGAAGGGACCGCGCGGATACTGGAGTCCAGGCCTAGACCCTTTAACTGTTTTGGGCGTTGAAGCGAAAACTGATGCCGAACGTATGCGTTATGCAAAGCTACAAGTTATCGCTGAATTTAATCGTGTGGAGGGTGAATTGGCTTACCAACGAGCCTATAACCAAGCGTTTAAGGAGCAGTTCCCTGACAATGTTTTGATTGGTGAGGCTCAACCATCGCCTGATTTTCTCAAGCACCAACTGCCTTCAGGTGGGCTGCAAGAGATCCCCGTTACACTGTTTGTAAGCCTAGATTGTACACTGTGTAGTGCCGTTGTCAGCAAATTTGCTGGTAGTCAGAAACGAGTCGACGTGTACGTGATCGACGCTCCAAGTGATGATGCAATACGAGAATGGGCTGCAAGCATCGGTATTGAGCCGCAACAAGTGCAGCGTCGCCTGGTGACGCTTAATCATAATAAGAATGAGCTGAAACTGGTTACTGGTCAAGCTGCCGTCAAGCCTGAACAGCTTCCACTTGCTTTCAAAAGAGTCGGTCAGGCATGGCAAAAAATAGATATTTAGCTGTCGGTCTTGCCTGCGTTGTTACACAACAGGTCTGTGCTGAACCAATACCCAGCGCATATCAGCTGATTGCTGCAGCACACCAAGTTCCACCTACTGTGCTTTATGGTGTAGCTACGCAAGAATCCAATCGTCGACAAAAATCAGGTCGTTATCGTCCGTGGCCTTGGACATTAAATGTGGCAGGGAAAAGCTATTACTACAACAGTCGTCAGACTGCATGTACAGCGCTGCACATTGCACTAAAGGCCCACAATGCCAAAAACATTGACGTGGGTATTGCTCAGATCAATGTCGGATGGAATCCAAACGCATTTAGAACTCCGTGCGACGGGCTAGATCCATATGTAAATCTCAATGTTGCGGCAAAGCTTCTGCGAACCCATTACATCAAATCAGGGAACTGGGTAACAGCAACTGGCTTGTACCACTATCCAGCAGGCGGCTCAATCGCTGCACGCTATCAAAAATCAGTACAGCATCATCTTGCATCTCTAACCCCTGAATATTCACATGAGGCTCTGAAATGAAGCGTTTATTTTTATTGCTGGTCAGCTGTATTACAACTACCTCGGTGACAATTGCGACTGCCAAAACGCCACAGACTCCAGAACGACTAAAAACTATGGACCCTCCTTTGGTGATACAACGAGGCGGTGTTTCTGCTCTGCGTTACTATGATTCTTTAAGCGTCGATTCAGGTGAGAAGACTGTGAAACCGCTTCCTGATATACGCCTACAAAAGCCAGGACAGTTTTCGGCATTTCCAGTAACCAGCCAACTTATGCCAGGTGCAGTCCAGCCCAGAACTCTTAGTGCTAGTGGGCTAGTGCAACCTATTTTCATGATCGGTTACGACAAGATCTCTGCGCAATGGCTTTCAGAACGTTCTAGCATCTTGAGACAGCTTAACGCTCTAGGACTTGTTGTGAATGTACCCACCGCTGCAGCAATGGCCGAACTGCAGGCGATAGCTCCAGACCTGATGCTGCAACCAGTACCCGGCGATGATTTAGCGAAACAGATTGGCGTGAAACACTACCCAGTGCTCATCACTAAAACCAGCATTGAGCAATAAGGAGCAAAAACATGGCCAAACATATCCTTGAGTCAAAGCTGCGTCCTGCCGTTGAATTTTACACGGCATGGACCTGCTTCGGTGCAGCTGCATTGTGTGTGCATTCACCTTGGGCCGTTGCACTGGCTCCTAGCATGGGCTGGGCAGCTGGGGGTTGTTACGGCTTTATCGGAGCCATACGCTTTAAGCAAGGCATGGATGTACTCCGGTATCGCCGCAACTTAAAACGTCTGCCAGTCTATGAGATGACC
>JAAZCO010000086.1 GCA_012513235.1 Gammaproteobacteria bacterium | reverse complement strand
TCCCAGTTCTGAATACGCACTGTGTGCAATGCAATATCAATCACATCGCCATCAGCGTTGAGTTGTGGCATCTCAACCCAGTCACCTACGCGAATCAGATCGCCCGATGAGATTTGTACGCTGGCAACCAAAGACAATAAAGTGTCTTGGAAAATCAACATTAAGACCGCAGCCATGGCTCCCAAACCAGAGAGCAGGATCAGCGGTGAGCGGTCAATTAAGGTGGCGACAATTAATATAGTAGCCAGAGCATAAATGATTATTTTAATAATCTGTATATAGCCCTTGATCGGCTTGAGGTGTGCGCTTTGACGGCGCATATACAGCATATTGATAATTTCTAAAACAGCGCCCAGAGCTAAGGCGATGGTTAGAATAATAAAGCCGCCGGAGACGTTTTTAATTACAGTCACTGCAGCGGCTGGTAAACCCGGCACCAGCGTAATACTGGATGAAATAATCAGTGCGGGCACAATATTAGATAAACGTTTCACTACACCGAAATCGTTATGCTGTGCGCCGCCAATACGACTCAGTAAGGTGTAAAAGCCACGCACTAAAATATGCTTAACCAGCCAGTTAGCGAGCATCGCTATGGCGACTAAGCCGATCAGTGCCGCTAAGGTTTCAAGCTGAGGATGCTCGTTGAGCATATCCAGCCATGACAGCATTTCTTCTTGCATCTCTTCTTGCATGTTGTGCTCCTAAAACGTTTTAAAACTTCACATCTAAAAGATAAAGGTAAAGATCAGTCGTTATGACTTTAAGCATTATGCTTTGGGGTTATAGCTTGCACGCGTACAGTTAAATAGCCGTCGGCTAAGCGTGCTTTAAGGGTTTGCGCAGGTTGTACAGATTGCACGCTGCGAATGATTTGTTGCTGATCATCGCTGCTCAAAATACTGTAACCGCGCTCGAGAGTGGCCAAAGGGCTGACCACCTGTAGAGTTTGCAGCACGCTGTGTAAGCCCAATTGTGCTTGTTTAAAGCTTAATTGGCTGGCGCGCACAAGGCGTTGCTGCAAACCTAGAAGGTGTTGCTGTTGTTGTGATAGACGCTCACGAGGATGTTGCACATGGAGGCGTGCATGGAGATGACTGCAACCTTGTTGCTGTTGCTGCAGTTTGGCATGAACCGCGCGCTCCAGGCGTAAACTGAGGTCATCTAAGCGTTGACTGTGCTGTTGTAAGCGCTCACGAGGGTGGCGCAAACGCTGACGCAGATGCTGGAGTTGTGTGCGCTGGCGTTGTAAGTGTGTATTGAGGCGTACAGTCAACTGGCGCTGAGTGTTGCGCAGTCGCTGTAATAATTCATTGCGATCAGGGGCAAGCAGTTCGGCTGCCGCTGAAGGCGTTGGGGCGCGCACATCGGCGACAAAGTCACTGATGGAAACATCTGTTTCATGACCGATCGCACTGACAATAGGGGTTTGACACTCAGCAATCGCGCGCGCAACTGCTTCTTCGTTAAAGCACCATAAGTCTTCTAGTGAGCCGCCGCCACGCGCCACGATAATGGCATCGTATTGTGCGCTATCGGCAAGGCTGATGGCGTGGACAATTTGCGCTGTTGCTTCGCGGCCTTGGACGGCGGTGGGTATTAAGGTGAGTTGCACCTGTGGTGCGCGCCGTGCAAATACACTAACAATGTCATGCAGTACTGCGCCTGAAGGCGAGGTAATCACACCAATACGCTGCGGGTACTTGGGCAATACACGCTTGCGTTCGGCAGCAAAGAGGCCTTCAGCCTGCAGTGCCGCCTTTAATGCTTCAAAGGCTAAGCGCAGGGCACCGTCACCTGCCGCTTCAACACTATCTAAAATCATTTGATAGTCGCCGCGCCCTTCATATAAAGAGACACGACCCCGCACGCGTACTAATAAGCCATCACGCAGCAGTTCACGTGCGCGGCTGGCTTGCTGGCGAAACATAGCGCAGCGCACTTGAGCATTAGGGTCTTTTAAAGTGAAGTACACATGCCCTGAAGCAGGCTTGGCTATATTAGAAAGTTCGCCTTCAACCCAGATTTGTGGGAAAACATCTTCAAGAAGTGAGCGTGCGCGTTGATTGAGTTGACTGACGGTTAATACTTCACGGTCAAGACCCAAGCGCTGAAAGGGATCAGTAAACATAGGCAGATATTAAAGCAAGCCTGCACTATTTGCGAGTCTTGTCAGCGCTGCGCAGCAATGTTAAAGATATCTTTTTGGTTTTTGGATTAGGTGATTTAGCTAATCTATGGTATAAAACGCGCCGCTTTACTTGATTCTTCAAGCAAGCTTTAAAATCCACACACATATCGACACGAGTTCCTGGGTGCCTTCGGGTTGGAAGTCGGGATATGTGGAGGCTTAACCCTTATTAAAATTTAGGAATGATCATGACTCAACAAGTCACAATGCGCGAAATGTTAAAAGCTGGTGTGCACTTTGGACACCAAACTCGCTACTGGAATCCAAAAATGGGTAAGTACATTTTTGGCGCGCGTAACAAGATTCACATCATCAACTTAGAAAAAACTTTACCGATGTTCAACGACGCTATGTCTGTTGTTGAAAAATTATCAAACGGTAAGAACAAAATTCTGTTTGTTGGTACTAAGCGTTCAGCCAGCAAGATCATTGCTGAGCAAGCGACTCGCTGCAACATGCCTTACGTTAACCACCGCTGGTTAGGTGGTATGTTGACCAATTACAAAACCATCCGTGATTCAATCAAGCGTCTGCGTGATTTAGAAGCACAGTCTGAAGATGGCACTTTTGAAAAGCTGACTAAGAAAGAAGCTTTAATGCGTACTCGTGATTTAGAGAAACTCGAGCGCAGCATCGGTGGTATCAAGAACATGGGCGGTTTACCTGACGCAATGTTTGTTGTTGACGTTGATCACGAGCGTATTGCTATTCAAGAAGCTAACAAGCTGGGTATTCCAGTTATTGGTATCGTTGATACCAACAGCAGCCCAGATGGTGTTGATTACATCATCCCAGGTAACGATGACGCCATTCGCGCGATTCAGTTGTACCTTGGTGCAGCAGCTGACTGCGTACTGCGTGTACGTCAGGGCAATGCTACAACTGCTGAAGAGTTTGTTGAGGTTGTTGAAGGCTAAGCCTTTGCACCACGCTAACTGGTGACAAGAAAAGGGGGCTTAGCCCCCTTTTTTCCTGATTTAAGAGGCAGTTTGCAACTGTCGTAAAGATTGAATTAAAGAGGATTGTGAAGATGACTCAGATCACTGCTGCTATGGTTAAAGAACTGCGTGAGCGTACTGGCCAAGGCATGATGGATTGCAAAAAAGCTTTAGAAGCTGCTGGTGGCGATATTGAAAAAGCCATTGACGATATGCGTTCTGCAGGTGCAATTAAAGCTGCTAAGAAAGCAGGTAATATTGC
>JAAZCO010000085.1 GCA_012513235.1 Gammaproteobacteria bacterium | reverse complement strand
TTGTTTTGGTTTTTCTTCTGGGGCGTCATCGCTGGCAAAGAAGCTGACTAATGATTTAACCAGACCTTTAAGTAAGCTCGGTTGTGCCTTAGTCGCAGCAACAGGCTTTGCCGTTGGTGTTGGTGCTACCACTTGAGTGGCCGGCGGAGCAACACGTTCAGCGCTAGAGGTTTTAACTGCGGCCTCTTCGCGCACTAATGAACGCGTGGCGCTCACGGGTTGCACTTCTTCGGTTTCTTCCGGAGCCATTTCATAGCTGGATTGACCGGATAGGGCCTCAGGGCTGTCGTCACGTAGACGAATCACTTCAAAGTGCGGTGTTTCTAAATGGTCATCGGGCAGAATAAAGATACGCACACGGGTGCGCAGTTCAATCTTGGTGATGGCATTACGTTTTTCGTTTAATAAGAAGGCAGCGACTTGGAAAGGCACACGTGCGCGCACTTCGGCGGTACGGTCTTTCAGGGCTTCTTCTTCGATTAAGCGCAAAATAGCTAAAGATAAGGATTCAACATCACGGATAATGCCCTGACCGTTACAACGTGGGCACACCACGCCGCTGCTTTCGCCCAGTGATGGACGCAGACGTTGACGGGACATTTCCAGTAAACCAAAGCGTGAAATACGACCTACTTGCACACGTGCACGGTCAGCTTCGAGGCATTCGCGCATACGCTCTTCAACGGCGCGCTGGTTTTTAGCCGGTGTCATATCGATAAAGTCGATGACGATCAGGCCGCCGATATCACGCAGACGCAATTGGCGGGCGATTTCTTCAGCCGCTTCCAAGTTGGTTTGCAGTGCGGTTTCTTCAATGTCGCTGCCTTTAGTGGCGCGTGCAGAGTTGATATCAATCGACACTAAAGCTTCGGTTGGGTCGATGACCAGTGCGCCGCCGGAAGGTAGTTTCACTTCACGTTGGAATGCTGTTTCAATTTGGCTTTCGATTTGGAAGCGGTTAAACAAGGGCACGCTGTCTTGGTAGAGCTTGATTTTGTTAGCGTACTGCGGCATCACTTGGCGAATAAAGCTTAACGCTTCTTCTTGTGCGTCAACGCTATCAATCAATACTTCGCCGATATCTTGACGCAAATAGTCACGAATCGCGCGGATAATGACGTTACTTTCTTGGTAGATCAAGAATGGCGCGCTGCGACCTTCAGAAGCTTCTTTAATCGCGGTCCATAACTGTACTAAGTAGTCGAGGTCCCACTGCAGTTCTTGGCTGTTACGGCCCAAGCCAGCGGTACGTACGATTAAACCCATATCAGCAGGTGCGTTCAGGCCATTCAGTGCTTCACGTAATTCATTACGCTCTTCACCTTCAATGCGGCGTGAAATACCACCAGCGCGTGGGTTATTGGGCATTAGCACCATATAACGACCAGCGAGGCTGATAAATGTGGTTAATGCAGCGCCTTTATTACCGCGTTCTTCTTTCTCAACTTGAACGATAACTTCCTGACCTTCAGTCAGCACGTCGCGGATATTAACGCGGCCGTTGCCTTCAGTCTTTTTGAAGTATTCGCGGGAGATTTCTTTTAGAGGTAAAAAGCCGTGACGCTCTGAACCAAAGTCCACAAAAGCGGCTTCAAGGCTGGGCTCTACGCGGGTAATACGGCCTTTATAGATGTTGGATTTCTTTTGTTCGCGGGCGCCAGACTCGATATCGAGGTCAAATAGACGTTGTCCGTCAACAAGTGCAACACGCAACTCTTCAGGTTGAGTTGCGTTGATTAGCATTCTTTTCATGGTTTACCAATATATTCCGTGTTCACGGATCACTCAATTGGCACACGCGACAAATCGGGTCGGTGTTGGGGTCGCGCAGTTAAAATAACCGTGTCTAGCGATTCAGGTTGTAAAGCCTATATCGCGACAGCGTCTCCAGTGGCTGCAGTGTAAAAATTGCTTGCAGCTTATTATGCTTAGGAGGAGGAATCAGTGACTGACCGCGGACGTGATGAAACGTCTGAATCAAAGCGCATGGCTACGCAGGTCGACTCACTGTGCATCTCCACCCATCACGTTTCCCTAGGTTGAGTCGGGTGCCGCTCGGTATATTCGTGAGCGGGTTTATAAAAATACGATCGCAATCGTGCGTTCGCGGATTATGTTTCTAAAACAGCTTTGGCTAAGTCGTGTATTGCTTAGCGAGGTATCTGCAACCTGTAAAAATAGTGTTACCAGAATTAAAGCCGACGTTTTGTTTTAAATTCTTTTAGCGCAAGCTGACATCTGTTTGTTTCTAACTGCTTATGGCAGCCTGCTGAATATAGCAGTAAGCATGTTTTTCTTCAATGAATATATAGACTTACAAGCGCTTTATGCGGGCTGGTTTAACTTCGATTGTGCTGTGTACTTCCTACAATGATAAGGCGTGTCTGACTGTTTGTTGCTAAGATTGCGACATTGTTTGTCAGTTACTTTTTTGGGTGTCTAGGTTTATGTCGAAGATGGATTCACAAGCCGCCACAGGTGTGCAACTGCTTGAAGTGTCAGCTGGGTTAGAAGGGCAACGTATTGATAACTTCCTGTTAGCGCGCCTTAAAGGTGTACCCAAAACTATGATTTATCGCATTTTGCGCAAAGGTGAAGTGCGGGTGAATAAAGGTCGCATTAAGCCTGATTATCGCATTAAAGAAGGCGATATTGTGCGTGTGCCACCCATGCGCATGACGCAAGCTGACGAACCTGTGCCTTTGGCCAAAGGTTTGCTGGAGCGCTTAGAGGCGGCGATTGTTTATGAAGATAAAGGCCTGATTGTCTTAAATAAGCCGGCTGGCATTGCTGTACATGGTGGTAGTGGTTTGGCTTACGGTGTGATTGAAGCCTTTCGACAAATGCGACCCATCAATAAAGAGATTGAGTTGGTCCACCGCTTGGACCGTGATACATCGGGTTTGTTGATGATTGCTAAAAAGCGCAGCATGTTGCGTCACTTGCACGAAGCTTTACGTGGCGATGCTGTCGATAAGCGTTATGTCGCTTTAGTGCGTGGACGTTGGCCGGCATCGCGTAAACAAGTAGATGCGCCGCTGCAAAAAAGTAACGTGCGCTCCGGTGAGCGTATGGTTGAAGTCAATCCAGAGGGTAAAGACGCGCTGACCTTATTTAAGGTGGTACGTCGCTTTGGTGATTACGCCACTATGGTGGAAGCCAGCCCGATTACCGGACGCACGCATCAGATTCGTGTGCATGCTTTATATGCCGGCCACGCTATCGCTGGTGATACTAAGTATGGTGATGAAGGCTTCAGCAGCGAAATCCGCGAACTGGGTGGGAAACGCTTGTTTTTACATGCCTGTGATTTGAAGTTTACTTTGCCTGATGGTGAGGTGCTGGCCGTACATGCTGAGCCGGATGAGCAGTGGCAAGCTGTGATTGAGCAGTTGGTGGAATAATTGTGAGCTGCCTTGGCACTTGTGATCGCCAAGGCGAATGAGCAAGGTTTATGTGCTCTGCGGGCATCAATGCTCGCTTTACATAATGCGCTGGTGTTTAGATAAATTGTGCCAGCGATGTTGCAAGAAATGAGTTGGGAGAATAAGTTGAGCGGTCTTAAGGTGTTGATTTTTGATTGGGATGGCACTTTGGTGGATTCCATTATGCGTATTGTTGAGGCAATGCATGTGGCCTCCGATACCTGCGCGGTACCCCGTTGTACGGATGATGAAGTGCGTGCCATTATCGGTCTAGCGATGCCACAAGCTTATGATGTGCTCTATCCGCAAGCCGATGATGCGGCACTCAAAGAGCGCTTTATCAGTGCTTACAGTGAAACCTATATTCAATTGGAAGAGCAGCCATCTGAGTTTTATCCTGGTGTGCGCGAAGCCTTGGATCAATACCGCAGCGCGGGTTATCAGTTGGCGGTAGCAACAGGGAAGAGTCGCCGTGGTTTGCATCGGGTGTTAAGTGGTCACAATATGCTCGACTATTTTGATATTACCCGTTGTGCCGATGAAACTTGTAGCAAGCCAGACCCTCTGATGTTGCATGAAATCTTGGCGCATTGTAACGCAACGCCTGCGCAAGCCATTATGGTGGGTGACTCACCTTTTGATTTGCGTATGGCCAATAATGCCAAAGTGCCAGGTGTGGCTGTCAGTTATGGTGCGCAGCCGCTGCATGTTTTGCAGGGCGAAGACCCCGTTTTGGCCATTGATCACTTTTCAGAGCTGACGTTATGGTTGCAGCAGCAACCGCGCACTCTGCTCAAAGGAGCTTTAGATGAGTGATAGCAAAGATCAGCGTCCCAGCGATCCTTGGACAGATGACAGTTACTTAGATAAATCAGCCTCAAGCTCAAAGGAGCAGGTTATGACGGATAATAATGTCGACAACAAGACATGGAAATTGCTGGAAAAAGCAGTACTGGCCAGTGTCAGTGAGCAGCGTCGAGCACGACGTTGGGGAATCTTTTTCAAAACGCTGACGTTTGCTTACTTGATCTCTATGCTGTTCTTTTTCTCGCCTTTTGGCGTCAGCAGTAAAGGTGCGTCCACGGGTGCGCATACAGCCTTGATTGAAGTGCGCGGCATGATTGCCGATCAAGAAAATGCCAGCGCCGATAATATTGTCAGTGCCTTGCGTCATGCCTTTGAAGATAAAAACACCAAGGGCATTGTGATGCGTATCAATAGCCCAGGCGGTAGTCCAGTACAGTCCGGCTATATTTATGATGAGATTAATCGCTTACGTAGTTTGAATCCGGCGATCAAAGTCTATGCGGTGATCAGCGATCTGGGTGCTTCCGGTGCTTACTATATTGCTAGTGCCGCGGATGAGATTTATGCAGATAAGTCCAGCTTAGTCGGCTCCATTGGCGTAACTGCCGCAGGCTTTGGTTTTGTCGGTAGCATGGAGAAGCTGGGTGTTGATCGTCGCTTATATACCTCAGGCGAGCATAAAGCCTTTTTGGATCCATTCCAGCCGCAAAACCCTGCTGAAACAGAGTTCTGGCAAGAGGTTTTGCAGACTACGCATAAGCAGTTTATCAATAGCGTTAAACAAGGCCGCGGTGCACGCCTTAAAGATGCTGAGTACCCGGAGTTGTTTTCAGGCTTGGTGTGGTCAGGTGAGCAAGCGCTGGAGTTGGGCTTAATTGATGCACTGGGTAATAGCAGCTATGTAGCGCGTGAAGTGATTGGCCATGAAAAGCTGGTTGATTTCACTTTAGAAGAATCACCTTTTGACCGCTTTGCCAAAAAGCTTGGCGCGAGTGTGGCTGAGCGCATAGCGATTTGGGCTGGATTTAGTGGGCCGCAGTTGCGTTAAGCCTGTGTTGCTGGGTCGTGTTATGTTTTGTGTGATGTGAGGTTGGGCTGAGTCGTAAATACTTTTAGCCCAGCCCTTGAAATCACCTAGCGCAACCCCACCTTAATAAGTGAGCAAGACGCTAGAGGCTGCAGGGTAGGCTAGACAATCGGTTATATGATTGATCGACACAGTAGCGAATTTAGCGTAAGATGCTTTTAGTACATAAAGTAAGCATTCGGGGCCGATTAGGATTCGACGCTGGTTGCGAAACTTTAGGTGCATGCCGAGTTGGTAACAGAACTCGTAAATCCACTGTTGCAACTTCTATAGTTGCCAATGACGAAAACTACGGAGCATCAGCTCTAGCTGCGTAAGCAGCCGAGCCGCTTCTCTGGTCGCTTCGGCGCCAGCAATCATCAGGGGATGTCTGTAAACCCGAAATGATTGTCAGAAAGAACAGAATCGCCGCGTAGTACGTTGTGGACGAAGTGGCTAAAACTTACACAACTCATCCAAAGCACCCTGCCGATCGGGCGGCTGCGGATTAAATCAGTAGACACGGCTAAGCATGTAGTACCGACAGCGGAGTACTGGCGGACGGGGGTTCAAATCCCCCCGGCTCCACCAAATA
>JAAZCO010000084.1 GCA_012513235.1 Gammaproteobacteria bacterium | reverse complement strand
TTTGCAGCAGGCAGAAACAGCTGTGGACAGAATGCAAAGTGGCTTGGAGCAATTGCTGTTATTAGCACGGGTGGAAAGCGCACAAGACTTTGATAAGGATGGCCAGGTCAGCGCACAAAATCTTGCACGTGATGCCTTAGCCGACTTGATTGCTGTGCCAGGTTATCAGCGTATTGAAGTAGTCAATGAGTTGACCAGCGAGGTGGCAGTGGCTGTACCTGCTTCGCTGGCGGTGGCGTCACTGCGCAACTTATTGGATAACGCTTTACGCTACAGCCCAGCTGACAGCCCGGTGGAATTGTATATTGCGGTGGAGAATCAGCGTTTGTTGCTGCGTGTGCGTGATGCGGGTGCGGGGTTATCCCCTGCAGATATTGAGCAAGCCAAACAGCGCTTTTGGCGCACGGCTAGTACGCCCAGTGGTAGTGGTTTAGGCTTGGCGATTGTGCAGGCAGTGACAGAGCGTTACGGTGGGGAGCTGCGTTTGCAGGCAGCTCCCAGCGGTGGACTGGATGCCCTACTCTATTTCCCGCTCAGTCTTACGTTCTAAACTTATTGGCTGGCAATAATTTGCTGGCGCTCGTGTTGCTTAGCTTTTTTATAGCTCAGCGCCGCAGCTGGCACTGGAGTAATAGCGCCAGTTTCCAGCCACTTCTTTAAGCGATTAGCGTCAGCCATATGGGTGTACTTACCAAAAGCATCGAGTACCACAAAGGCCACTGGGCGCTTATTCATCTCGGTGCTCATCACTAAGCAATGCCCAGCACTGTTAGTAAAACCGGTTTTACTGACGTTAATTTTCCAGTTGTCTTTGCGTACTAAAGCATTGGTATTGCGAAAACCTAAGGTGTAATTAGGTTTAGTAAAGGCCACAGTTTTTTCACCCATAGTGCTGAACTGACGAATCAATGGATAGCCTTGCGCTGCTTTAACCATGCGCACTAAGTCTTCGGCGTTGGCAACGTTCTTTTCTGATAAACCAGTTGGCTCAACAAAGTATGAGTGCTGCATGCCCAGTGCTTTAGCTTTGGCGTTCATGGCTTGAATAAACGCCTGATGTCCGCCTTTATAGTGATGAGCAAGACTCGCCGCCGCACGATTTTCTGACGACATTAAAGTAATTAATAATAAATCGTGACGGCTGAGTTCGCTGCCTAAGCGCACGCGGGAAAACACGCCTTGCATTTCTTTAGTGTCGCTAATAACGATCGGTAGCTTTTCAGTCAAGGATTGTTGCGCATCTAAAACCACCATGGCCGTCATCAACTTAGTCACTGAGGCGATGGGTGCAACAAAATTAGGGTTACTCGAATAAAGTATTTCATTGGTTTTTAAATCCATCAACAAGGCACTGCCTGCTGCCAGTTCTTGTTGCACGGCTACTTTAGGTGTTGTGGGTGCCGCGTAGGTTTGACCAACAAACACGCAGGTGGCCAAGAGTCCTGCTTTAATCAGATGGGAAATATTCACAGATGCTACTCAAATTAAATGGTTTTACGCATATCAGCGTAGGTTGCAGTCCTTGCGGTTAACTGGACTTAGACAACATCATGACACAATCAATTCCCCGTGCTCTAGCTGTAACAGTTGTTTTTTCATTACAGAATATGAATGCAGGCGAGGGCTAAGTTGCCGAGGTGTAATGCGCTTGCAGTATATCGCGGCACTGAGTGTGCAATAGAAGTTATTGAGCAATAAAAAAGCCGCCGCACCTGTAATAGGTACGACGGCTTGAGTGCTACTAGGCAGCCTTAGAAGTCTAAGTTAGATACTGCTAAAGCGTTATCTTCAATAAAGGCGCGACGTGGTTCCACGTGGTCGCCCATCAGTGTATTAAAGATTTGGTCGGCAGCAATCGCATCATCAATGGTCACTTGCAGCATACGACGTTGACTTGGATCCATGGTAGTTTCCCATAACTGCTCAGGGTTCATTTCCCCTAGACCTTTATAGCGCTGTACGCTGAGGCGGCGGCTACCTTCTGCTAACAACCAATCCAGCGCCTCTTTAAAGCTGCTAACCGCTTGCTTACGCTCACCACGCATAGCGTAGGCGTCGTCTTCGAGTAAGTTATTGAGCTTGTTACCTAACTCAGTCACTGTGCGGTAGTCGTTACTGGAGTAGAAATCATGATTAAACAGAATATAGTTGGTTAGGCCATGAGCTTTAATCTGGATTTCAGGCAGCCAGTAGTTTCTTTCGCTATCGTGGCGTAAGCCAACAGTGTAGACCTCACCAGATTTTTCCACATTATCCATACGTGCTTGCAGTGCATCTAACCAGGTTTGCATCGCAGCTTTATCGGTCAGTTGCTCAGGCTCAACGCGTGGCAAATAGAGGAAGTGCTCGGTGATTTCTTTTGGATAGAGACGCGATAAGCGGTCTAAGGTTTTGAGTACCGAACGGTATTCGTTAACCAACTCTTCCAATGCCACACCGGATAAACCAGGTGCGTTAGCATTCACATGCAAGCTAGCATCTTCTAGTGCTGAGTTGGTTAGGTACTCATCCATCGCTTCGTCATCTTTAATGTACTGTTCTTGCTTGCCGCGCTTTACTTTATACAGAGGTGGCTGGGCAATATAAATATAGCCACGCTCAACCAGTTCAGGTAACTGGCGGAAGAAGAAGGTCAGTAACAAGGTACGAATGTGCGAACCATCGACGTCAGCATCCGTCATGATGATGATGTTGTGATAGCGCAGTTTTTCAATATTGTACTCATCGCGACCAATACCACAGCCGAGCGCGGTAATCAGTGTGCCGACTTCTTGTGATGAAATCATCTTATCGAAACGTGCTTTTTCAACGTTAAGGATCTTACCTTTAAGAGGTAAGATAGCTTGCGTCTTACGGTTGCGGCCCTGCTTGGCTGAGCCGCCAGCAGAGTCCCCTTCCACAATATATAGTTCAGACAGCGCTGGGTCTTTCTCTTGGCAGTCAGCCAGCTTGCCCGGTAGACCTGCGATATCTAATGCACCTTTACGGCGAGTCATTTCGCGTGCTTTACGTGCAGCTTCACGCGCACGTGCGGCATCAATCATTTTGCCAACAATAGCGCGAGCTTCAGCTGGGTTTTCTAATAAGTAATCAGCAAGGTATTTACCCATTTCCTGCTCAACCGCAGTCTTCACTTCAGAGGAGACCAGCTTATCTTTGGTTTGTGAGCTGAATTTCGGGTCAGGCACTTTCACTGAAATAATTGCAGTTAAGCCTTCGCGCGCATCATCACCAGTGGTGCTGACTTTATCTTTCTTGCCTAAACCTTCCGCCTCAATATAGCTGTTGAGGTGACGGGTCAGTGCGGTGCGGAAACCGACTAAGTGTGCACCGCCATCACGTTGCGGGATGTTATTGGTAAAGCATTGTAGGTTTTCATTAAAGCCGTCGTTCCACTGCATGGCGACTTCCACGCCAATACCATCATCTTCACGCTGGGTGGAAAAATGGAAGACTTGGTTGACTGTGGTTTTGTTGGTGTTTAAGTACTCAACAAAAGCTTTTAGACCACCTTCGTATTTGAATAATTCTTCTTTGCCCGTGCGCTCATCTTTTAAGTAGATACCTACACCTGAGTTGAGGAAAGATAATTCACGGATACGTTTAGCTAAGATTTCCCAGCTAAATTGAATATTAGCAAAGGTATCAGCCGAAGGCTTAAAGTGAATGCAGGTACCGGTTTTGTCGGTCTCACCAATGGGTGCCATAGGTGCTTGTGGCACACCATGGTGATAGGTTTGCTCCCAGATTTTACCTTGGCGGCGGATGGTCATAATCAGTACGCGTGAGAGCGCGTTAACTACTGACACACCTACCCCGTGTAAGCCGCCCGATACTTTATAGCTGTTGTCATCAAACTTACCACCAGCGTGCAGCACCGTCATAATCACTTCGGCAGCTGAAATCCCTTCTTCTTTATGGATATCAACTGGAATACCACGGCCATTATCCTGAACAGTAATGGACTCGTCGGAGTGAATGGTAATGGTGATTTCATCACAGTGGCCAGCGAGGGCTTCATCAATAGAGTTATCGACAACCTCATAGATGAGATGATGGAGCGCTTTTTGGTCGGTGCCGCCGACATACATGCCAGGTCTTCGACGGACTGCTTCGAGCCCTTCGAGAATCTGGATGGAACTTGCTCCGTAATTGTTAGCTTGATCGTTGCTCAATTGAAATCTCCGTTATACGCTTAATTGTTCAGAATCAAGCGTTTCTTCTTCTATAGATCGATGGACGCAGTTTCGGGCGTCCTCGTAAAAATGAAAACTTGCAATCCAAAGGATGGTCGAAACGAGGGCATGCCCTAAAATAGAAATTAGGAGCATGTACGAACCATCTTCGGGAATTTGCCACAAAAAATTAGTGAAGTATGAAACAATAAGGACCAAAAAGAGAAAAGATGAGGTCTTCATGTTGGTCGGCCTGACAACTTTAATGCTTTCTTTGATTGCATCTTGAAAGTTGGTTCCATAAAGCAAGATTTCGTGTGCGGTAAAAATTAGCGGTAAGCCTGCCGAAAGAATGATGAAGGAAAACAAGAAAGTTGTAATCGAACCAAGGAAGGGAATAATTACCGTCAACACCGAGATGATGATCAGAGCAGGGACGAAAATTACAAGAGCAATCACAATCAGCACAAGCAGAATCAAAATCAATGATAACAATTGCTTGGAAAAGCTGCTCCAGGTATCTTTGGTTTGATTTATTTTGGTTGATTTTCGAATGGCATACAAGAAAAGAACACCGAGCAAAAAGCCTATCACCGAAAAGCCAAGGACAGTCAACAGGGTTCCACTTGCGCTAACCTGAGCGGTGCTGTATTCTCCGAGAGGGCTTACACTAAGGTTGCGATTGGAAAGCAGACTTGGAATACCGATTGGGAATGTCCGTAAGAAAGAGGTCAGGCTGAAATTTTTAATTGTTTCAGTCAACAAGAGCTTCAAGTCTTCCCAAGTTGCCAAAAGTTCGGCGGTCATCCCTTCAGGGGGGATAAAACTAGCGAGAAAAGCATTAATTTGATCGGAAATAAGCAAACGTTTTCCGAATAGAAAGAACAAGTCAAGTGCAATTGGAAACAACAAAAGCCAGACATGACTCGAAAGGTTGTCAAAACCAGCTTTGATTGCTTTGAACACTTTGGGTTGTTCGCGAGAGGGCATTATAAATCTCATAACCTGTAAATTATACCATTTAATCGAATTAATTGCACATCTTGAAAACCTTATAAAATGATGTACTCAAAGAAAATAGGCGGTTTTTTTCGTTATAAATTCGGTAACAATTTTAACTGTCAATTTAACTCAAAATTTGAAGTTCTCTGCGTGATAAAATAAGAAGATGGAAAGAGATGGAAACAGCAGCCTTTATATCAATCGC
This sequence comes from Gammaproteobacteria bacterium, assembly GCA_012513235.1. GTDB lineage: Bacteria > Pseudomonadota > Gammaproteobacteria > Pseudomonadales > Pseudomonadaceae > Denitrificimonas. Next base: position 1,700 of record JAAZCO010000084.1, on the reverse strand, counting down.
TTCAGCATTTTGCTGGCTTTTCTTGCTTTAAGTTTTGCCTTGATTTACTTGCTTCCTGCGAATCCGGTAATGAACAGCTTTGATATCTTAGGAATACAATTTGAGCTTTCTTTTCAAAGTTTTGTTCCATTTTTATTGGCTTTGGTGACAGCTTCAGCTTGCGTTTGGGTATTTTTTTCCCACCCAATCTGGCTGGGAGAGAAATTGAACCTGGGAAAAGTATTCCCGCATTTGATGTTGCCTTTTATCGCTACGATGATTTTATCGGTGGTACTCATTCAGTCAGCACGAAGCTTAAGCTGGTGGGTGGTCTACTCTTTTGGTTTCTTGATTGTGAGCATCTTGTTGAGGGCTGAATATGTCTTAATAGATGAGGCTGGCAACAAACAAACCGGATATTCAATTCTTGTCATCAGTTTTTCGTTCGGTTTGTTTTTATTGCTCTCTATAGCTTTGAAAAACAGTGGAATTAGGATTGTTGCACAATTTATCTTTTTTTTACTGTCTTCTTTTTTCGTTTGTTTTCGTTTGTTAAGCCTGAGGCCAGGCGAGAACGAGAAATTTTTGACCGCAGTTATCGCCTCTTGGTTACTTACACAATTTGCCGTTGTTTTGCACTATATCTTTATTCCGCCAATTCAATATGGAATTTTGCTTTGCGGTTTACTTTATACTTTGACAAGTTACCTAAGTCTCTATCGGGAAAACAAAAAATGGCAACAGTATCCTGAAGCCATTATTATGTCGATCGTTACCATAATTTTGGTAGTAACAAGCTCAATTTTCTGATTCGTTGTTTTCTTTCGATTTCTTCAATTCTGTCAGATAGAGCCACTGGAGGTTGCGAATGTGCAGATCCTGGGCAATGCCGCCCATGCTGATTCGCGATTTGCCACTGTCTTCAATATCTTGTGAACGAAGAAAGTCAATTGGATTTCGGCGGCGAAGTGCGGTTTTGACGATTTTTCGAACCGATTTTAGATAATCGAGATTGCTGCTTGTTACATCTTCAATTTCACCGCGCAGGACAACATCACCATGACCCTGAATGATGTTTTCTAGTCCCATTTGTCCAAGATCGGTGATTGTTTTGGTCATAACGTCGATATCACCGCCAACAAAATAGGGAACCGGCATAAAAGCATCACCACTGAAAAGAATCCGTTCATCTTCAAGAAGTACTGAAATGCAATCATCGGAATGTCCGGGAGTAGAGAAAATTTTGAGGTGTTTTTTGCCAATCCGAAGAAAGAGTGAACCTTCCGAAACAGTAATTTGAGGTTCCTGGATGCAAATACTTCTAAAGAGCGGGTCGTCTTTACAGGCTTCGTTTAGTGCAGTCTGACTGCGACTAAGCATTAATTCACGACAAAGTTCATGGCCGATAACCGTTGCATTAGGGAAGATACAATTGCCCCAGGCATGATCGGCGTGATGATGGGTGTTGACAACATAGCGGACAGGAACGAGCAGTTCGTCCTCGATAAAACTTTTAATTTCCGGTGTTTCTTCCGGCATCAGTGTGTCAATTAGGACGGCCCATTGTGGTCCGACAACAACACCTGCCGTAACTTGTGCGTAAACTTCACTTTGAAACCAATAAACATTGTCTGAAACTCGCTCTTTCTGCATACCCTGTCACCTCACTCTGGATGGGCAATAGGATAGCATATTTGAAAGAACTTGTCAAAAATGGGTCT
>JAAZCO010000083.1 GCA_012513235.1 Gammaproteobacteria bacterium | reverse complement strand
GTAGCAACTAACTCGGTTTGCTGTGTTTGGTTAATAATCTCACCGCGCGCAGTTTCTGTCAGGGCTAAACCACGACGTGATTCTTCGGTAACCTGACGTGAGGCATCTTGAATACGCGTTAACACTGTATCCAAGTGTGCTCGCAAGCTCATCACTCCGACCGTAATATTACCGGCTGTACCACACTGATTGGTGTAGGTACTCACGGCTAAGGGATGCATAAACACGCCTTGCAGTTCGTTGCTGATCGCCTGTAGATCCTGTTTGTGTTGATAATTTAAAATACCACCAAACACCACTAAAGCAGCAGCCAGCCAGAAAGCACTGATCATCGGCGACATGGTGTAACCTAAAATAGCGGCTGGAATCAGCAAAGCGATAGCTAGTAAAATTTGCTTAACAGAACGCGGTACATGTAATTGAAAACTGTTGTTGCGCATCTGCGTATATATCTGTTCTGCACGCTCAACATCAATACGCGCTGGGCAGGAGCGCACCGACTCATAACCTACAACTTGACCGTCTTCAGTGATGGGTGTGACATAAGCACTCACCCAATAGAAATCACCGTTTTTGCAACGATTCTTAACCATTCCCATCCATGGTAAACCCGCCTTGAGATGCTGCCACATGACTTCAAAAGCTTCTTTGGGCATATCAGGGTGGCGTACAATATTGTGATGTTGCCCCACCAGTTCATCACGTGAAAAGCCGCTGATTTTTTCAAAACCATCATTACAGTGAGTAATCACGCCCTGCAAATCAGTACCGGAAATAAGTTTCACATCGGGAGCAAATTGCTGTTCCCGCTGAGTTACAGATCGATTATTTTTCATAACACCCGCCTTAAATATACTCACACATAAATAGTGAACTGCTTTACTAAGCCTGACCTGTTGTATTGGGCAAAATCTAACAAGCTTTAAACCTATGACTTGATGCAGCTGTAGCACAGTCGGTACAGCATACAATTGTTGCCCAGCACCGAATGCAGCATCAGGCTTGTTATCAACAGGACATATTTAAACATTCAAATTACTAGTTGCTGCCGCACGATCAAATCTAGAACTATGCGCTGATTTGCTACGGTCATTACAAAAGTTGATACCCAACGATCGACTCAATTGACTGGTAATACTTAATTTATCGGCTTATTCAAGTACTACTTTAATAGAGTATTCATTATACGCTCACAAAGTGTGCGCATGCATTGAGTTGGAACATGCGTCACTAGCATGAAGCGCATCATAGTCCGCGCAAAAACAACTGAACTGTGTAAATACTGGCTCGCTAATTTATCAACGTATACACAAAGCCAAGGACAGCAATACACAGTAAAAAGGCAGAGGATAATAAAGATATTGTACGCTGATGGCGTTGAAATACACCACTGCGCATCAGCAATGCATAGCTCAATAAAATACTAAAATCAGCCACCATCCATATCAAAGTCAAAACCACTAAACTCAATTTAAAGTCAGGCGTTACGGCAATGAATTGCGGGAAAAAGGCGACAAAAAAGACTATATCTTTAGGGTTAGAGACACCCAAAAAGAATCCATTGAAGAATGCTGAATGACGTCGAATCTGTACCTGAGGCATGACCGCAGCGTGTTGTGCCGCCCTTTTTAACTCAGTGCGCAACCCAGTCAACGCCATCCAGCCAATAAATGCGCAACCTACCAAACTGATCCACTTTAGGTTATCCACATCCAAAGAAATCACGCCTGAGACAATTAATGCCGCTGTAGCCAACAACACCAACGAAGCAAGATTACTACCCAGCACTGTGGCCAAAGCATACTTAAAGCCATGGCGTGATGCGGCATTGATCACCAAAGCAACAATGGGTCCAGGGGTGCCAATCAATAACACAATCGCCAGAATATAGGCCAATAGCAGGGTAAAGCTCATGTGTATTACACCTAAAAAAGTCTATGGGGCGCTTAACAATAAAGGCAAGCCAGCAACTCAAGCACCAGCCATACTCGAATGCGAGCAAGCGCACAGCGCACCTGCTTTACTCACCACCCAAAAACCCACCCGACTGGCGATTCCATAAGCGTGCATAGAGTCCGTTTTTCGCCAACAATTCTTGGTGACTACCAACTTCGACAATCTGCCCTTGATCCAGCACCACCAAGCGATCCATAGCAGCAATGGTCGATAAGCGGTGGGCAATCGCTATCACAGTTTTATCAGCCATCAGCTCATAGAGACTGTCTTGAATCGCCACTTCAACTTCAGAGTCTAGGGCACTGGTGGCTTCATCCAATAATAGAATAGGTGCGTCTTTAAGCATCACCCGCGCAATGGCAATGCGCTGACGTTGACCTCCTGAGAGTTTCACCCCGCGGTCACCCACATGCGCATCCAAGCCAGTGCGGCCTTTAGCATCCGAAAGTGATGGAATAAACTCCGCCGCTTGCGCACGCTCAACCGCTAGACGTAAATCTTCTTCCGAGGCATCGGGACGACCGTAAACGATATTGTCACGTACCGAGCGGTGCATTAAGGCGGTGTCTTGCGTCACCATACCAATATGTTGGCGCAGTGATTGCTGGGTGACCTTGGCAATATCTTGGCCATCAATCAGTACTTGTCCGCTGCTAACATCATAAAAGCGCAGCAATACATTAACTAAAGTGGATTTACCTGCGCCTGAGCGACCGACCAAACCAATTTTCTCACCGGCCTTAATATGCAGATTAAAGTCGTTCATTAAAGGCTTGCCATTGCGATAAGCAAAGCACAGTTGTTTAAATTCAATTTCACCGTGCGGTACTTTCAGTTCAGCAGCATCGGGTGCATCCAAGAGTTTGACTGGCTGGCTGATGGTATTCATACCATCTTGTACCGTACCCAGATTTTCAAACAGCATGGTGGCTTCCCACATAATCCAATGGGATAAGCCAATTAAACGCAGCGCCATGGCAATCGCTGCCGCCACCGCACCCACACCAATTAAATCCTGCTGCCACAGATACAAACTCAGCGCCGCAGTACCGCCGACTAACAGCATGTTCAGAGTGTGATTGAGTAACTCCAAATAAGTCACCCAGCGCATTTGCGCATGCACTGTACCCATAAACTCTTGCATGGCCTGCTTGGCATAACGCGCTTCACGACCGCCATGGGAAAAGAGTTTCACCGTGGCAATATTAGAATAGGCATCAGTAATACGGCCCGTCATTAACGAGCGCGCATCGGCTTGGGTGCTGGCTAATTGCGCCATACGTGGCACGAAAACTCGTAAAGTAATAGCAAAAATCACCAGCCAAGCGACAAAAGGCACTAAGAGCCAAGCATCAAAAGTCAGTAAAATAATGGACGTTGTGAGGAAATAAATCACCACATAGACCAGCATTTCTGCGCAAATCATAATGGTGTCACGCACCGCTAAAGCCGTTTGCATGACCTTGGCAGAAATGCGTCCAGCAAACTCATCTTGGTAAAACTGCATGCTTTGGCTGAGCAGGATCTGGTGAAACTGCCAACGCAAACGCATCGGCAATACGCCCTGTAAGCTTTGAAAACGCACATTACTGGCCAACAACACCCACAACGGGCTGAGCACAATCAACGCCAGCATCGCTAATAAAGGCGTACTTTTTTCTGCCCAGAGCTGCGCTGGGCCATATTGACCGAGCCAATCGACAATCAAGCCCATCATTTGAAACAGTACTGCTTCAAAGATGCCAAGGCCGGCATTGAACAACACCAATACCAATAACCACGGCCATGAGCCACGTGCACAGGCTTTAACAAACTGAAATAACGTTAACTGTTT
>JAAZCO010000438.1 GCA_012513235.1 Gammaproteobacteria bacterium | reverse complement strand
GACCTATTTTATCGGGATACTCAATACCATGCAGTTCAGCAAATCGAACAAGCTCGCTAACGTTTGTTATGACATCCGAGGCCCTGTACTGAAACACGCCAAACGTCTTGAGGACGAAGGCCAGCGCATTTTAAAGCTTAACATTGGTAATCCTGCACCCTTTGGCTTTGAAGCACCAGAAGAAATCCTGCAGGACGTGATGCGTAATTTGCCCACGGCGCAGGGTTACAGTGACTCCAAAGGTTTATTCAGTGCACGCAAAGCCATTATGCAGTACTACCAACAGAAGAATGTTGAAGGCGTGGGCGTCGAAGACATTTATCTGGGCAACGGCGTCTCCGAGCTGATCGTGATGACCCTGCAAGCGCTGCTCAACAACAATGACGAAGTGTTGATTCCAGCACCGGACTATCCGCTGTGGACTGCGGCTACCAGCTTGGCCGGCGGTAAGCCTGTGCACTATTTATGTGATGAGCAAGCGAACTGGTTCCCAGATATCGATGATATGCGCTCTAAAATCACCTCCAGCACTAAAGCCATTGTGTTGATTAACCCCAACAACCCAACCGGTGCTGTGTACTCTAAAGAAGTGCTATTGGATATTTTGGAACTGGCGCGCCAGCACAACTTAGTGGTGTTCTCAGACGAGATTTACGACAAGATTCTTTACGATGACGCCGTACACGTTTGCACTGCATCATTGGCCACGGATGTGTTGTGCTTAACCTTTAACGGTTTATCTAAATCCTACCGTGTCGCAGGTTTTCGCTCAGGCTGGGTTGCCGTCTCTGGCCCTAAGCATCGTGCCCGCAGCTATATTGAAGGCTTGGATATTCTCTCCAACATGCGCCTGTGCGCCAACGTACCGGCTCAGCACGCGATTCAAACCGCACTGGGTGGTTATCAGAGTATCAATGACCTGGTCTTACCGAACGGTCGCTTACTCGAGCAGCGCAATCGCACTTGGGAGTTGCTCAACGATATCCCGGGTGTCAGTTGCGTCAAGCCGATGGGGGCGCTGTATGCCTTCCCGAAAATTGACCCGAAAATCTGCCCGATTCATAACGATGAGAAATTCGTTTTAGATTTACTGCTCTCTGAGCGCTTACTCGTCGTACAAGGCACGGCTTTTAACTGGCCGTGGCCAGATCACTTCCGCGTGGTGACTCTGCCGCGCGTGGATGACCTTGAGCAGGCGATTGGTCGTATTGGTAATTTCTTAAAAACCTATCGCCAGTAAATACTTCACTGATCAGACGACATCAAAGGCCAGCCTCAGCTTCATCAGGCTGGCTTTTTTGTTATAATCAACCCTTGAATTTAAGGCATACTCCGACGCTGCGCTGTGCGCCCTAGCACAGACACAGTTTGCAACAGTACGGCCCTTGCAGCGCGCCTGCGCAGCCCTTATATAGTTTATCTGTCTACACTTTTGGAGCTTTTCGCACATGATGCGTATTTTTTTATTCTTAGCGACTAACATTGCTGTTCTGTTAATTGCCAGCGTCACCCTCAGCTTGCTGGGTGTCGACCGTTTTACCGGTCAAAACCATGGCGACTTATTAATCTTCTGTGCGGTATTTGGTTTTTCTGGGTCTTTAGTTTCGCTGTTTATTTCTAAATGGATGGCCAAACGCAGCACCGGCACCCAAGTGATTGACCAACCGCGCACCCGCCAAGAGCAATGGTTAGTGCAAACCGTAGCTGAATTGGCGGAAAAAGCCGGTATTGGTATGCCAGAAGTGGGTATTTTCCCATCACCGCAGTCCAACGCCTTTGCTACGGGCTGGAACCGTAACAGTGCGTTAGTCGCGGTCAGCCAAGGCTTGCTCGATCGCTTCTCACAAGATGAAGTCAAAGCTGTGCTGGCACACGAGATTGGTCACGTTGCCAATGGCGATATGGTCACTATGGCGTTACTGCAAGGCGTAGTGAACACCTTTGTGATGTTCTTTGCCCGTATTATTGGTGACTTTGTCGATCGTGTTCTGTTAAAAAATGAAGAGGGCCGCGGTATTGGTTACTTTGTTGCGACAATTGCTGCCGAATTGGTCTTAGGCCTCTTGGCGAGCATGATTGTGATGTGGTTCTCACGTCGCCGCGAATTCCGTGCCGATGAAGCCGGTGCTGATTTAGCCGGTAAGCAAGCGATGATCAGTGCGCTGAACAGCCTGCGCTCCGAGCAAAACATCGAAGCTGACATGCCTAAGGCGCTGACTGCTTTTGGTATTAATGGCGGGTTAAAAGAAGGCTTGGCCGGTTTATTTATGAGCCACCCGCCTTTAGAAGTACGTATCGCTGCACTGCAACAAAGACACTAATACCCGCAACACACAAGAGCCCAGTACGTGATGCGTGCTGGGCTCTTTTTATTTAAGATCTGCTCAATACTGGCTATAGCTAAGGCTTGAGCAAGCGCTCTAGATTCTGGCTTAATTTTTGACGCAGTGCAGCTGTATTACAGGCTGAATCTTTAGCCAGTGCGACATACAAGCTCTGTGTGTGTACCGGCTGCTCCATAAGCTCAAAGCGGCGCAGCAAATCATGCTGGTGCAAGTAGTCACGCATCCCCTGCTCTTCAGCAATTAAGTAATCCGAGCGCCCGGCTAACACCCGCTCCACCGCCTGTTCAAGACTCTGCGCAGTACGCACAGGCCAATTTAATAGCTGCGCTTGCAGATCAAAGTCAACTAAGCGCTGCGGCGGCACAACGCGTACACCACGCAAACCTAGCAGCTCAGGCCAT
>JAAZCO010000437.1 GCA_012513235.1 Gammaproteobacteria bacterium | reverse complement strand
GATTGGTTGTAGACTTTTTTACTGGTGCGTAAGCACAAACGACCTTCCCAGTTTTTATCAGCCAATGCTTCATAGGTGCTTAAATCTTTTGGATCAACGCGATCGGTTGAGTAGGCAATGGTACGTGCACGCAGTGATAAACCGGTCCACTTATCATTACTGGAGCGGTATTGGGCAGGGATATTGGCTTTAATCGCGTCTGAGTTGAGCGGCTGTAAAATATCCATTTGCTCAGCTTGCCACAGGTTACCGGCATCTACAGTAATCAGGATATCAGCAGGGGTGTTACCGCCTTCAGCTTTTAAGCGCGCCATCAGTGGTGCTTCTTTATCGGTAATAAACTTAACTTTGACACCGGTTTTTTCAGTGTATTTATCAAAAACAGGTTTGATTAGTTCGTCGATACGTGATGAGTAGACAACGATATCGTCTGCCGCCTGAACGTGACCGGCAATAACGCTCAAAGCAAGTGCAGCAAGAATGGGTTTACGAATCGACATAGCAACCTCGGGTTGGGTGTGAAATTACGTAAATGATAGTTACTTGCATTTAGTTTATCAACTAAATATAGCGAAATGAGCGGATTAATACGCTGTGCGTCTACGGATTAGAGGCAATATCACTGCTTCAATAGGCATGTATCCTCTGCCCGGGCGTGTTGGGCACCGGCAGAGGAGTTGGAATTCAAGGCTGAGCTAAATCGGGTAAATTGCTACCTAACCCTAGGGCTTGACGCACAAATAGCGTTTTGGCTTGGCTGAGATTGTCCACCATTTTCAGACCGCTGTTACGCAACCAGCGCACTGCTAAGCTGTCAGCTTGGAATAGGTGCTGGAAGCTTTCCATCGCTGCCATCATGGCGAGGTTTTCGGGCATACGGCGGCGCTCATAGCGACTGAGTACGCGCTCACTGGCGATATTTTCACCACGTGACAAGGCGTGTAATAACACTTCAGCCAGCACTGCGGCATCTAAAAAGCCTAAGTTCACGCCTTGCCCTGCCAATGGGTGAATGCTATGCGCAGCATCGCCAATCAAGGCTAAGCCCGGCTCCACATAACGCTTGGCGTGGCGCTGGCGCAGAGGAATTGCATAGCGTGCATCGGCATGTAGGATGGCACCTAAGCGCTGTTCGCTGGCTTGGCCCAGTGCCGCGCAAAACGCGGCATCATCCAGAGCCATGATCTTTTCGGCTTGCTCTTTAGGCACTGACCAAACAATGGAGCACCAGTTTTCACCATCTTGATGCTGCAGTGGCAGCAGCGCCAGTGGGCCTTCATCGGTAAAACGTTGCCAAGCAGTGCGTTGGTGGGCTTGCTCACAGCGCACGCTGGTGACAATAGCGTGGTGCAGATAATCCCATTCACGGGTGGCGCAGCCGGTTAAGCTGCGAATGGCTGAGTTGGCACCGTCGGCAGCAATCACTAAGGGGCTGCGGAGCTCATGCCCGTCATTGAGCTGCATCAGCCAACCGTCGCTGGAATGGCGCAGTTGCTCAACGGTGGAGTGAGCCAGCAAGGTGATCTTAGATTTGTGCAGTTGTTCGAGTAGCGCATCTTGCACAATTTTGTTTTCAACAATATGCCCCAACACTTCAGCATGCACACTGCTGGCCGAGAAATCGATTTTTCCTGTGCCTGAGCCATCCCAGACGTGCATCTCAGAGTAGGGGCTGACGCGGCGCTGGACTATACCTGGCCATGCCTCTACGCGCTCTAAAATCCGCTGACTAGCAATCGACAATGCACTGACACGCGGCTCAAAAGGCTGCTCGGCACTAAAGCTTGTAACGGCCAGCGGACTGCGATCGACGACAATGATATTCAGGCCGCTGTCTTTCAGCGCTAAGGCCAGCGTACTGCCGACCATTCCTGCGCCGACAATGATTAAATCTGCGTGCATATTGAAGCTCCTACTCTGCAGTGGCAGCAAG
>JAAZCO010000082.1 GCA_012513235.1 Gammaproteobacteria bacterium | reverse complement strand
GTCATGGTGGATAACGAACCCTGCATCATGATTGATATCGAGTTTGTTAAGCCGGGTAAAGGCCAAGCATTCAGCCGCGTCAAATTACGTAGCATCCGCAGCCAACGCGTCTGGGAGCGTACCTTTAAATCAGGTGAAAGTTTAGAAAGCGCTGATATTGTTGATCGCGATATGGAATATTTATACAGCGACGACGAGTTTTGGTACTTTATGGCTACTGACGGCTCATTCGAGCAACTCGGTGCCAGCCGTGAAGCCTTGGGCGACACCATTAAATGGCTTAAAGAGCAGGTTGTCTATGTTGTCACCCTGTTTAATGATGCAGTTGTATCGGTTACCGCACCGAATTTCGTTGAACTGGATGTTACTGAAACCGACCCAGGTCTCAAAGGTGATACCGCACAAGGCGGCACCAAGCCAGCCACATTGAGTACCGGCGCAGTTGTGCGTGTGCCACTGTTTATTGTGGAAGGTGAAAAACTTAGAATTGATACCCGCAGCGGTGAATATGTCAGCCGCGCCTAAGTCTGTTGCGCCAGCATGTTAAGGGAGCATCAGGCTCCCTTATTTATTACAGGATAGTGATTCACTATGAGCACCTGGCTACCCAGTGCGCCGCGTCCAGCCTTAGTCGCGCGCCAACAATTATACCGCAGCATTCGTGAGTACTTTTATACACGCTCGGTGCTGGAAGTTGAAACCCCTCTAATCTCTCAAGCGCCTGTAGCTGATCCCAATATCACCCCCATGCAGGCCGGAGCACGTTGGCTGCATACCTCGCCTGAGTACGCGATGAAGCGCATGCTGTGCGCAGGTTACGGTGATATCTATCAAATCTGCAAAGTGTTTCGCGATGGCGAAGCCGGCCGCCGCCATAACCCAGAGTTCACTATGCTGGAATGGTATCGTATGGGCTGGACCCATCGACAATTGATGGATGAAGTCGCCGAGCTATTGCAATTGCTGTTAGCTGAGCGCTTTAGTGAACTGCCCTGCTTACATCTCAGCTACGCCCAAGCCTTTACTCAATATGCGCAACTTGATGTGCACCACTGCAGCGATCAAGTTATTGCCCAGCACGGCCAACAATTAGCCGGCGCCGACTTAGCGCTTGAGCGTGACGGCTGGCTGGATGTGATTATGAGCCATCAAATCGAACCTGCCCTGCAGCGCAACACTTTGATATTTATTGATGAGTTCCCAGCCTCGCAAGCCGCTTTAGCTCAAGTCGTTAGCAACCAAGGTGGCGTGCAAGTGGCCCAACGCTTTGAAGTGTTTTTCAATGGTATGGAGCTGGCTAACGGCTATCAAGAACTCACTAATGCCGAGCAACAGTTGCAACGCTTTCAACACGAATTACAAGGCACTGAGCGCCCACATGATGCGCATTTGATTGCTGCCCTGGAGCATGGTTTACCTGATTGTGCCGGTGTTGCTTTAGGTTTAGACCGTGTCCTGCTGCATTTATTGGATGCTGAGCATATTGCCCAGGTGGTGAGTTTTGATTGGTCACGCGCTTAATTTACTAGAGCAACACACAGCTTAATGCTGCTCAAAAGAGGCATATATCATACTCTTAACGCATGCTAGACTGCTGCCAACTCACATATGCAACACCACTGAGGTCGCCGCTATACTCATGTAATAGCGGCTTTCCATAGCTTACAAAGAGAGAAACCCATGCTTAAAAAAATCTTACTGACCGGCTGCATGCTCGTTGCCGCCAGCACTCTATTCGCGGCAGACAACCCTCATGTTGTGATCAACACCAGCTTTGGTGAAGTAGAGCTAGAGCTTAATGCCGAAAAAGCGCCGATCTCTGTCGAGAACTTTCTCGGTTACGTGGATGCTGGCAGTTACAACGGCACTATTTTCCACCGTGTGATTCCAGGCTTTATGGTGCAAGGCGGTGGTTTTAATAGCAATATGCAGCAAAAACCTACCAACAAATCCATTGAAAACGAAGCCGGCAATGGCTTAAAAAATGATCGTGGCACCGTTGCCATGGCGCGCACCCAAGCCCCCCATTCAGCCACCATGCAGTTTTTTATTAACCACGCGAATAATGACTTCTTAAATCAAAGCAGCCGTGATTTTGGTTATGCAGTCTTTGCTAAAGTTGTGCGCGGTATGGATGTCGTCGATCAAATTGCCCAAGTGCGCACCGCCAACCAAGGTGGCCACCAGAACGTGCCCACTGATCCAATTCTGATCAATAGCATTACCCGCTTGGAATAAAACGTTCAGACACAAAAAAGCGCGCCATCGAGCGCGCTTTTTTGATCCGCAGACGCTTAACGTAAGTTAATAATCGTCTGGGTAATGGCACTTTCGGTTTCAATGGTTTTAGCGTTGGCTTGGTAGTTACGCTGCGCCACAATCAAGTTGACCAACTGATCAGACAACTCAACGTTAGAGTCTTCCAAAGCACCCGATTGAATCGCACCTAAAGTACCGGTACCACATGGATTACGCACTGGCTCTCCTGAGGCTAAAGATTGCACCCACTGGGTTTTACCCACAGGGATCAAGCCTTGTACGTTAGCAAAGTCCGCCAATACCACTTGACCCTGCACCTTAGACTGGCCGTTGGTGTAACGGGCAAAAATAGTACCGGTATCATCAATCTCAATACCTGCCAGCTCACCTGTGGTGTAACCATCTTGAGAAACAGCATTCATCGCAAATGAATTAGCATATTGTGTGGACCTACTCATATCTAACTCTAACCCTTTAGCACTAGGACTGGCACCATTCGATTGCATAGTCGGGGGATTGCCCTTTAAAGCCGCTGGCACCCAACCTGTCAAATCTAACTTACCGCCCGTTTGTAACTTACCTGCACTATCAAAGACTAGCGTGCTTCCCTGAGCAGCAGTAGAACCCGGTGTTGTTGGGTTTACTCCATCAATTAAAACATTCATCTGCCATGTATTAGCATCTGTTTTTACAAAATACTGGGTCAGTACGTGCGCATTTCCCTGTGTATCGTAAATACTGGTTGAAGTTGATGAGTTATAGCTTTTAGGATCAGCAGGATCAAAAG
>JAAZCO010000436.1 GCA_012513235.1 Gammaproteobacteria bacterium | reverse complement strand
TTTACTAGCCAAAGGCCCGCAAGGGAAAATCCAGCTGGATGCGGGTCAAGGGCAGTTGCGCGTTAAAGAAAACGAGCAATGGCAAACCTTTGCTTGGCAGACTTTGCGCCTCAACAGTGATTTAACTGAGCGTGCGATTGCCTCAAAATTAGAGCTTAAAGGTGTGGACAGCGGTCATTTAGAAGTGCTGGCCACTATTGATCCGCGTTTTGCGCAGAAAAAACTCACGGGCAGCTTTTTAATTGAGCAGGTTGATTTATCAGCGCTGCGTCCCTTTATCAGCCAAGTGGAAACGGTCAAGGGTGTGCTAGAAGGGCGCGGTACTTTGGCGGGGCATTTGTTAGCGCCCAATGTCAGTGGCTTTGTGCAGATTCGTGATGCGCAGCTCAGTGGCGGTGAATTACCGGTGCCCTTTGAGCAACTGCAAGTGCGCGCGGATATTCAAGGCGAGCAGTTACAGCTGAAGGGCGGCTGGAACAGCGGTGAAACAGGCAAGGGAACGATTCAAGGCAGCGTGCAATGGGCCAATCAATTGCTGGTGAATGTCAGTATTCAAGGTCAGCAATTACCTTTGCGTGTGGAGCCCTATGCCAATGTTGAGATGGCGCCAGATTTACGTATCAGCTTAAAAGATCAGCGCTTGTTTTTAAGCGGTACTGTGGATGTGCCCAAAGGGCTGATCACTATTCCGCAATTGCCTGAGCAAGCAGTGCATGTGTCATCCGATGCGCGTGTAGTGGGTGATGCGCAGCCGGTGGATGATGGTTTGCAAGTGGCGATGGATATTACCGTCAATGTCGGCTCTGAGCGTTTGCAGTTTTCGGGCTTTGGTTTAAATGCTGATTTACGCGGTGATTTACGTGTGGGTGACAATATGGCCGGTCGCGGCATGTTGGAGTTGCTCAATGGTCGCTACCGCGCCTATGGCCAGCGTTTAGAGTTGCGTCGTGCGCGCTTACTCTTTGCTGGGCCTTTGAGTCAGCCGTTTTTGGATATTGAGGCGGTGCGCGTGACTGGTGATGTTACTGCCGGTTTGCGCCTAACCGGTTCGGCCTTGCAGCCGAGCAGCGAAATCTTCTCTAATCCAGCCATGAGTCAAGAGCAGGCCTTGTCATGGTTGCTTTTAGGTCGTCCTTTACAGGGTGGTAGTGGTGACGGCAATGTCATGGCGCAAGCGGCATTGGCGTTAGGCTTAATGGGCACCGCGCCGATCACCAATAAACTGGCAGATACCTTTGGCGTTAAAGACTTTATGCTCGACAGCGAAGGCAGCGGCGTGACCTCCAGCGTGGTAGCCAGCGGGCGTATCAGTGAGCGTGTTAGCTTACGGTATGGCGTGGGAGTGTTTGAGCCAGCCAGTACTTTGGCGCTGCGCTATGAGCTGAGCAAGCGTATGTATTTAGAGGCTGCCAGCGGTTTAGCCAACTCTTTGGATGTGTTCTATAAGCGTAATTTTTAGTGCTGGTAGCGGCCGTTTTGCGGTCGCTACTGTAGAAAAATACGGTATTAAATTAGGTGGCTAAGGGCTTTTGTGCTAAACTACGTGCATCGAAGTCACCCAAAAGTGGTTCAATGTCTAGGTTCTGTGTGTGTTTTACCCCCTTCTTGATGCTCCATCTCTTTGAGAAACGCTGGCGCGGCGGTCTATAGCTGGTTTTCTTCTCTCGTAACACCCAATCTTAATCAGTGTTAATAAAAGTGTCTCTTAAGCTGATTTATAGTTTAAGCGAATTGTTGTATCTAGAAGTTATGGACGCTCTAAAAAAGCTACTGCTGATAAACCACCAGAGTTAAAGGTTTAAGTGCTTTTTCAGAGATTCCCTCAAGGGGTTTCAAATGTATTACTGGGTTATGTTGGCATTAGCCGTCGTTGCTGAAGTTGTAAGTACTGTTGGTATGAAGTACGCATCCACCAGCTCACCAGTGTTTGGCTACATCGTTATGGCGTTGATGATTTCCTTATCGTTTTACGCATTCTCGCGCGCCGTGGTGCATATTCCATTGGCCGTGTCTTACGCTATTTGGGAAGGCTTAGGCTTATTCTTAATTGGTGTTGCGGGTGTGGTGTTGTTCGGTGAGTATTTAAGCACTGGTGAGATGTTTGCCATTGCCTTAATGCTGGTTGGTTTGCTGCTAGTGACCTTTGATAAAGGTAAACCTGCTGCAGAGCAAGACAATATGGTTGCAGCCAAGATTGCAGTTCAACCTGCTCTGAAGCCTGCAGTAGTTGCGCGCACTCAAACGCACACTGTAGCCACTCGTCAGTTAGGCGAGGTGGCACTATGATAGTCCCAGTCTCGTTACTCATTGGTTCGGTGTCTTTAGACCTATTGGCGTGTTATTGCGTTAAGCGCTCCAAGGGCTTTCAGAAAGTTGTGTGGGGTGTAGCGGGTTTGCTGGCCATTATCAGTGCCTTTGTTTTATTAAGCTTTGTGGTGCGCCATATTCCATTGGGTGTGGCTTACTCAGTGTGGGGCGGTATGGGGGTGTTAGGTACGGTGCTGTTGGACCGTTTACTGTTTAACTCACGCCTAGGTAAACAAGGCATGATAGGTGTGGCCTGTATTGTTGCCGGTATCGTGGCGATGCAGTTGTAAAGCAGCGCTCGTGTAGAAGTTGGCCAGGCCTATGCTGGTCGACCTAACAGATGTAACAACTATTAAAGCGGCAAGCTCTTGCCGCTTTTTTTATGCCTGCGATTTGACGCTAGGCCGATCACTTCGATTTTAGCTGGCACAGTCTTTGCATTAATCCTTCCATATAGCAACGGGCGTCAATTGCCCATCGCGGAGGATTTACCATGGACAAGATGCTCTATATCTCCATGACTGGCGCAAGCCACAACACTAAAGCCTTGCAAGCACACGCCAATAACTTGGCCAACGTGTCCACCAGTGGCTTTAAGCGTGACTTTGAACAAGCGCGTTCCATGTCGGTATTTGGTGATGGTTTGCCCGCACGTGCTTATGCACTTAGCGAACGCCCCGGCACTGACTTTACTTCAGGCTCCTTACAAGAAACCGGTCGCGACTTAGATGTAGCAGCCGTCGGTGATGCTTGGTTGGCGGTGCAAGCTGCGGATGGCAGTGAAGCTTATGTGCGCACTGGCAGTTTACAGGTTGATGCTTTAGGGATGTTGCGTACTGCATCAGGCTTACCGGTGCTGGGTAATGCCGGCCCGATTGCCGTGCCGCCTGAGCAAAAAATCGAAATTGGTCAAGACGGTACCATTTCTATTCGTGCACAAGGCGAAGCACCTAGCGTGATGGCCGAAGTGGATCGTTTAAAGCTGATCCTGCCCGATCCTAAGCAACTGGAGAAGGGTGGCGATGGTTTAGTGCGCGCGCGCGATGGCCAACCTTTTGAGGCCGATGCCAATGCGCGGGTGATTTCAGGCTTTACCGAAGCCAGTAACGTCAATGCGGTGGAGGAGATGACAGCCATGCTGTCGTTATCGCGCCAATTTGAGCTGCATGTGAAGATGATGCGCACCGCTGAGGACAATTCATCGGCAGTGGCACGGATCATGCAGTTAAGTTAATGAATTGCACATTTGGTATTGCAGCGTCATAAAGTCGACGCTCGAGGAGAAACATCATGCTTCCAGCACTTTGGGTCGCAAAAACAGGTTTATCCGCACAGGATATGAACCTCACAACGATTTCGAATAACTTAGCTAACGTGTCCACCACGGGCTTTAAGCGTGATCGCGCCGAGTTCGAAGACTTGTTGTACCAAATTCGTCGCCAGCCTGGTGGACAATCCAGCCAAGACAGTGAGCTGCCCAGCGGTTTGCAGCTCGGTACTGGTGTGCGCATTGTGGGTACGCAAAAAATATTCACTGCCGGTAGCTTACAAACCACCGAGCAGCCCTTGGATATGGCGATCAATGGCCGCGGTTTTTTCCAAGTGTTAATGCCCGACGGCAACGTGTCCTATAGCCGTGATGGTAGCTTTCACCTCAGCTCTGATGGCCAAGTGGTGACCTCCAATGGCTTTCCCTTAGAGCCAGCCATTATGCTGCCGCCGGAAGTACGCACCTTTACTGTCGGTGAAGACGGTACCGCCACAGTGACCACTGCAGGTAACCCACAGGCGCAGATTGTCGGCAATATTCAGATCACCGACTTCGTTAACCCTGCAGGTTTAGAAGCCATTGGTAATAACCTGTTTTTAGAAACGGCTGCCAGTGGTGCGCCGCAAGATGGTACTCCAGGCTTGAACGGCTTGGGTACGGTGCTGCAAAACACCTTGGAAAACTCCAACGTGAGTGTGGTTGAGGAACTGGTGAATATGATCACCACTCAGCGCGCTTATGAGATGAACTCTAAGGTCATTTCAACGGCAGACCAGATGCTGTCCTTTATTACACAGCAGCTTTAATCGGCTTAGGCAGGGCGACGCGATGAAACGATTAGTGATGATACTCAGCTTGGTTGCTACAGCGGTGCTGGCAGGTTGTATGCCTATCCCGCCCAAGCCCAATGATCCCTATTATGCGCCGGTACTGCCGCGCACGCCGCTGCCTGCGACACAAAATAACGGGGCGATTTATCAGGCAGATTTCGACACCAACTACTTTACTGATCGCAAAGCCTTTCGCGTGGGCGATATCATTACCATCAGCTTAAATGAGCGCACCCAAGCCAGTAAAAATGCTAACTCGCAGATTCAAAAAGACAGTGATGTGAATATCGGCGTGCCCAATATTCTTGGTATGGCAGTAGCGCCAAGCAATCCGATTGCGGGGATTGGTGCTTTAGGTATGACCAATAATAAGCTCGGCTTAGACAGCAGCTATGGCGCAAAGCGTTCGACTAAAGGCTCTGGGCAGTCAGGCCAAAGCAACAGCCTGTCAGGCTCGATCACTGTGACTATTGCTGAGGTCTACCCCAATGGCGTTCTCGCGGTGCGCGGTGAAAAATGGCTGACTTTAAATACCGGTGACGAGCTGGTGCGTATTTCTGGCATTGTGCGCGCGGACGATATCAGCACCGATAACGTGGTGTCTTCTACTCGTATTGCTGATGCGCGTATTACTTATTCCGGCACCGGCGCCTTTGCCAATGCGAGCAAACCAGGCTGGTTGGATCGCTTCTTCTTAAGCCCCATGTGGCCCTTTTAAGGGTAGGACAAATTATGCGTAAATATTGGATTGCCTGCCTTGCAACGCTACTTTTGAGTAGTGGTGCGCACGCAGAGCGCTTAAAAGATTTAGCCAGTATCCAAGGTGTGCGTTCCAACCAATTGATTGGTTATGGCTTGGTGGTGGGCTTGAGTGGCAGTGGTGACCAAACCACACAAACGCCCTTCACCGTACAAACCTTTAACAATATGTTGGCGCAGTTCGGTATTAAAGTACCGCCCGGTGGCAACGTGCAGCTGAAAAACGTGGCTGCGGTATCGATTCATGCCGAGTTGCCGCCCTTTGCCCGTCCAGGGCAAACCATTGATATCACCGTATCGTCGATTGGTAACGCCAAAAGCTTGCGTGGCGGTAGTTTGCTGATGACACCGCTTAAAGGTATCGACGGCAATGTGTATGCCATTGCCCAAGGTAACTTAGTGGTGGGTGGTTTTGACGCGGGTGGTGCGGATGGTTCGCGCATTACCGTCAATATCCCGTCAGCAGGACGTATTCCAGCCGGTGCCATAGTGGAGCGCGCGGTGCCTAGCGGCTTTAATCAGGATGAGTATCTGACCTTAAACCTCAATCGCCCGGACTTTACCACGGCAAAAAACATTGTTGATGCGCTCAATGAGCTACTTGGCCCAAGAGTTGCACAAGCTATGGATGCAGGGTCGGTGCGCGTAGCAGCACCCGCGGATCCAACCCAGCGTGTGGATTACTTATCCATTATTGAGAACTTAGAGATTGAAGCAGGACAAGCGGTGGCTAAAGTCATTATTAACGCACGCACGGGGACCATTGTGATTGGTCAAAACGTACGAGTACAACCGGCGGCCGTGACGCACGGTAGTCTAACGGTGGTGATTACTGAAGATCCGATTGTCAGCCAGCCAGAAGCCTTCTCCCAAGGGCAAACGGCGGTTGTACCACGCTCTAGGGTGAATGCAGCACAAGAGGCCAAGCCGATGTTTAAGTTTGGCCCAGGTACCACACTGGATGAGATTGTCCGTGCGGTGAATCAAGTGGGTGCGGCACCGTCTGACTTGATGGCGATTTTGGAAGCCCTTAAGCAAGCAGGCGCATTGCAAGCCGACCTGATTGTGATTTGAGGATAAAGTTATGAACTTGCACAGCACCAGCGTAGCCGATAGTGGCGCTTATACTGACTTAAACCGTCTGCACCAGCTTAAAGTGGGTGA
>JAAZCO010000081.1 GCA_012513235.1 Gammaproteobacteria bacterium | reverse complement strand
GATGATGACCAATCCATTTACGGCTGGCGTGGCGCGAAGATTGAGAATATTCAGCAGTTCTCCACCGATTTCGTGAAGACACAAAGCATTCGCTTGGAGCAAAACTACCGCTCCACCGCCAACATCCTCAAAGCCGCCAACGCCTTGATTGATAACAACCAAGGTCGTCTGGGTAAAGAGCTGTGGACTGAAGACGACGCTGGCGAGCTGATTAACTTTTATAGCGCCTATAACGAGCACGATGAAGCGCGTTATATCGTTGAGTGCATTGAGCAAGCCTTGCGCAAAGGCGAGGTGAGTCGTGATCAGATTGCTATTCTTTACCGCTCTAACGCGCAATCACGGGTATTAGAAGAAGCCTTACTGCGCGCGGCCGTGCCTTACCGTATTTATGGCGGCCAACGCTTCTTTGAGCGTTTAGAAATTAAAAATGCGCTGGCCTACTTACGCTTATTACGCAGCCGTCACGATGATGGCGCGATTGAGCGGGTGATTAATGTGCCAACCCGCGGCATCGGTGAGAAAACCATCGAAACCGTGCGCCTTGCGGCCCGCGAACATGATGTGTCGCTGTGGCAAGCGATGCAGATTCTGGTGGAGCAAAAAGCCCTACCCGGTCGTGCCAGTAATGCTTTGCAAACCTTTATGGATTTAATTGAGCAACTGGAAATTCAGACCCGCGATTGCGAACTGCATGCCATGGCGCAAATCGTGATTGAGCAGTCAGGCTTGATTACCTACCACAAAGAAGAAAAAGGTGAGAAAGGCCAAGCGCGCATCGAAAACTTGGAAGAGTTAGTCAGTGCCGCGCGTACCTTTAAGCAAAGTGATGAGATTGAAGAAGACGTTTCTGATTTAGTCGCCTTTTTAGACCATGCAGTACTCGAAGCCGGCGATACTCAAGCCGATGAGTTTACGCAAGCGGTGCAGTTAATGACCTTGCACAGCGCCAAAGGCTTGGAATTCCCCATCGTATTTATTGCCGGTATGGAAGAAGGTTTATTCCCGCATAAAATGAGTTTGGAAGAGCCAGGCCGTTTAGAGGAAGAACGCCGCTTAGCCTATGTGGGCATTACCCGTGCCATGCGCCAGTTGTATATCACCTGCGCAGAAACACGCCGCCTCTACGGTACTGAAACCTACAACAAGGTCTCACGTTTCGTGCGCGAAATTCCTGCAGAGTTTTTGCAGGAAGTGCGGATGAATAACAGCGTCAGCCGCCCTTACCACAATCAACATCAAGTGCAATCGAGCAGTATGTTCACCGGTACCGATATCCCTGAAACTGAATTTAAACTGGGACAATTGGTTGAGCATGCGGTGTTTGGCGAGGGCGTGATTCTCAATTTTGAAGGCGCGGGTGCCCAAGCACGAGTGCAAGTTAACTTTGTTAACGACGGTATTAAATGGTTGATGGTGGCCTACGCGAAATTGCAGCCACTCTAAACCCCATTTTTGTATTCACACTTATACAGGAGCGTATATGAAACGCCGCCACAGTTTTGCTTTTGCTGCTTTAGTCACAGCGTGTTTAGCGCTTGTGGGTTGTAAAGAAGACGCTGCTGATAGCACGCAAGCCAGCGCAGCCTCACAACAAAGCTTTAACTGGAAAATGGTCACCGCTTGGCCAAAAAACTATCCGGGTTTAGGGACCTCTGCTGAGCGTGTCGCTGAGCGCATCAACAGCATGACTGACGGTCGCATCACCATTAAGGTCTACGCGGGTGGTGAGCTGGTACCGCCGCTGGAAGTCTTTGATGCGGTGTCACGTGGCACGGCACAAATGGGTCATGGCGCTGCTTATTACTGGAAAGGTAAAACCGATACGGCACAATTCTTTACTTCAGTGCCTTTTGGTTTATCCGCCATTGAAATGAATGCTTGGCTACACAAGGGCGACGGCTTAAAGCTCTGGGAAGAAGCCTACGCACCTTTCGGTGTTAAGCCCTTTGCTATTGGTAACTCCGGTATGCAAATGGGTGGTTGGTTTAACAAAGAAATTAACACTTTAGACGATATTAAAGGTCTAAAAATTCGTATGCCGGGTCTGGGTGGTGAAGTACTGGATCGTTTAGGTGCGACAACCGTCAACTTGCCGGGCAGCGAAGTATTTACTGCGCTACAGACTAACGCCATTGATGCTTCAGACTGGGTCAACCCTTACAACGACTTAGCCTTTGGCCTGCACAAAGCGGCAAAATACTATTACTACCCCGGCTGGCAAGAGCCGCAAGCGGTCATTGAGCTAATTATTAACCAAGAGGCGTGGAACAGCTTACCGGCTGATCTGCAAGCTATTGTCACTGAAGCCATTCGTGCCGGTAACGCCGATATGCTTGATGATTACACTTGGAACAATGCCCGTGCTTTAGCTGAATTAAAAGATGCGGATGTGCAGTTACGCCGCTTCCCCGATGAAGTGCTGAACGCAATGCAAGTTGAATCAGCCAAGGTGCTAGAAGACTTAGCCAGCAAAAGTGATCTCAATCGCCGTATTTGGGATTCGATGCAAGCATTCCAAAAGCAAATCACTTTGATGCACGAAATTTCAGAAAAAGAACTGTATAACTGGCGCGATTAAGCGCAAATCTATAGTTTGTTAACTGACTTACATCTTTATAGCAGTCGGCCGTCCTTCTCAGCCGACGGCTTAAATTAACCTGATAATAAAAGGTCACTTTATGCAACGTTTTCTCACAATAGCCTTAGCGCTGTTTTTAAGCTTTAGTTTCAGCCTAGATGCGGAAGCACGTCGTTTTGGCGGTGGTAAATCCTTTGGCGGCATGAAGCAACGCCCAGCCGCGCAACAGCAGCAACAAAAACCAGCAGCACCCGCTAAAGCAGCGCCAGCCGCGGGTGCTAAACCTGCTTTTGGTGGCATCGGTGGGATGCTAATGGGTCTAGCGGCCGGTGGTTTATTAGCCTCTTTGTTTATGGGTGGCGGTTTTGAAGGCTTACAAATCATGGACATGCTGATTTTTGGCCTGATTGCCTTTGTCATCTTTAAGTTTATTGCCAGCCGTCGCCGTCAAATGCCGCAAGCTGCCACTGCCGGTGGTCCAGCCATGCAGCGGGAAGCGTATACGCCAGCACAAAATATTTTCGGTGGTTCAGCGCCAGTTGCCACCATGAGCAAGCCCGTGATTAACGCACCAGCGTGGTTTAATGAAACCAGCTTCTTGCAAGCAGCCGAAGGTCACTTCAATTCGCTGCAACAGCATTGGGATGCCAATGAAATGGAGCAGATCGCTGAGTTTGTGACACCTGAGCTACTGAAATTCCTCACTGAGGAGCGCGCCAGCTTAGGCGATGGTATGCAATCAACTTACATTGATGATCTGAGCGTTGAGCTCGACAGCGTTGAAGAAGAAAGCGCCATCACAGTTGCCACTATCACTTTCCATGGTGTGGCTAAAACCTCGCGCTTTGATCAGGGTGAATCCTTCAGTGAAAGCTGGCGCATGGAGCGCGCTAACGGTGAAAACCAGCCTTGGTTGATCGCTGGCATTCGTCAAAACGCTTAATATTTTTTAGTGCACTCTAAAGCGGCGACCGATCTACGGCGCCGCTTTAGTTGTTTAATACACCCTGTAATAACACGAGTAAAACGCTGTGGAAGAAGTTATTGATGAACTGCGTGAACGCAACGAACCTGTTCCGGTAGCGCTAGAATTACCTGACGAAGAGTGCCTGGTTGAGATCCAAGAACAAATCCTGATCCATCTGCCCTTTGCTTTGCGTGAGTTCTTACTGACCGTCAGTGACGTGGTCTATGGCCGCTTAGAGCCAGTCACGGCCAGTGATCCACACTCGCACACCTATTTACCGGAAGTGACCTCCACAGCATGGGATCTGGGCTTACCACGCAACCTGATACCGCTGTGTTATGACGCTCCGATTTACTATGTAGTGGATGACGAAGAAGGCGAAGTCTTGGCTTGGGATGAAGAATCACAAGAGATGCAAGATGAAACCTGGGAAAGCGTTTGGCACTGGGTGCGCGACGTGTGGCTAGAAAGCTGACTGATATCAGAGTAAAGTAGCATTGCTTTTTACTCTGAATTACTTAACGCGACCTACACAAGAATAAGAGAACATTATGATAGCCGGATCCTCAACACTGAGCATGACCGTTTTAATGACCCCAGATAAAGCTAACTTCTCGGGTAACGTGCACGGTGGTACCTTGCTGAAATACTTAGATGAAGTGGCCTATGCCTGTGCCAGCCGTTTTGCGGGTTGCTATGTCGTCACGTTATCCGTGGATCAAGTCACCTTCCGCCAGCCTATTCATGTGGGCGAGCTGGTCACTTTTTTAGCATCAGTCAACTACACCGGCCGCACATCACTGGAAGTGGGCATTAAAGTTATTACTGAAAATATTCATGAAAAACTAGTACGCCACACCAACAGTTGCTTTTTCACTATGGTGGCTATTGATGGCAATGGTAAAACAGTCGAAGTACCAAAACTAACGCCCAGTACTGAAGATGAAATCAGACGCTTTGCTAATGCCCAACAACGCCGCGCCATTCGCGTTGAATTAAGCGAACGTTACAAAGCACTAAAAGACTGATTCGCTGCCAGTAAACATAATCACCACACACAACGATCAGGCTCTAAACAGCTCTTGATCGTTGTGTGGGTCATGCTAAGTGCTGCGCTTACACGTCAATTTTGTTATCGACTTCTTGTACTTTACCACCGCGTGACAAAAACTCTTCCATGGCCTTGGCTAGCGCATCACGCTCTTTCTGCTTGGCCTCAACGGATGGTAAATCATCTTCGTTGATCGCTGTTTTAGCTTTGGCTTTAGCACGCACTGGCGCTACAACAGCATCAGAACCATCATCCAGGCTGTCGTCTACTTCGCCATCGTCAATCTCATCAGTGTCTTCCACATCGTCCAGACTGATATCATCAGTATCTAGATCGCTATCGTCCACAACATCTAAATCGTCTGTTTCTAACTCATCATCAAACATAGTCAACCTCAAGCCTGCCTTCAGCAAGATAGTTTTAAATCGGGGCGCTAATCATATTTAGCACCTGAATTGGGTTTCGCATCGCTACAGCAATACTGGATGGCAGCACTCTGTGTAGAGCACAACGACCGCTGCCAACTGGCAATCACTGTGATGCGTTGGGCGCGCATTCTAGTGTGATAAAAAGAAAATAACCATGGGTAAAACTTCTTTTTTAATTTTTATAAAAACAGCTTGCTTACCCGTCATAGAGCCTATATTTAGGCGTAAAAAAGACTAAGGCGCAACTCTTTTTAGAGCTACGCCTTAGTCGTATAAAGGCAGCGTAAATGATGCTTGATTTTACTCTGCTAAATCATGTCTAACACACTCATCATGTGTTTAGATTGCGTCTGAACCCGTTTCACCCGTACGAATACGTACCGCTTGCTCAAGGGCTGTCACAAAGATTTTACCATCACCAATTTTGCCGGTATTGGCCGCTTTACTGATGGCCTCAATCACGCGGTCCAATTGTGCTGCAGAAATCGCCACTTCAATTTTCACTTTCGGTAAGAAATCCACAACATACTCAGCACCACGGTACAGTTCGGTGTGGCCTTTTTGACGACCAAAGCCTTTAACTTCAGTCACGGTAATACCTTGCACGCCAATTTCCGATAATGCTTCGCGTACATCATCCAGTTTGAAAGGTTTGATGATGGCGGTAACTAATTTCATACGGTCTCTCCGAGAT
>JAAZCO010000435.1 GCA_012513235.1 Gammaproteobacteria bacterium | reverse complement strand
TTTCGCATGTGACACATACACATCGGCACGCGGATCGTTATGCGCTAACGCATAGGCCGCGCGATACAGCGCCGGTTTAGCAAACTCAATGCCGCTGACCACATCGGCTAACTTGTGTTTCACTGCCTGGAAGCTACCAATAGGCTTACCAAACTGCTTGCGCTGTACGGCGTAATCTACTGACAAATCCAACATGCGTTGTGCCAAACCAAGACTTTGGCCGGCCACTGCTAATGCGCCACGGTTGAGGGTTTCATTCCACACCGCTGCACCGTCTTGCGCATCGAGAATTTTACTGTCGGCTGTCGGCACAAAATTAATTTTGCTGAGACGGCGCGAGCTATCAATACTGCTATTGCTACCCGTATCTTGATAGCCCGTTTGCTCACGGCTGACCAAATGCACTTCGCCTTGATGCTCAACCAGCACTCGGTTAGCCAGATGCACATCGGCCACTAAAGGGTTAATGCTATGGGCAACCGCAATACGCAGTTCACCCTCAACCACTTGCTCCAATATTTCATTACGTACCGCCAATGTAGCGGGCAATGCGCTGAGCAAACCCACCGCCACGTAAGCTGTGTCTACCATGGAGTCTGGAATGGCGTAATAACCTAACTCCTGGGTCAACAGCGACCAGGCAATGTCATCCATGCCTAAACCGCCTTGCGCTTCGGGTACCGATACGGCGGTGACGCCTTGAGCGGCAATCTTACGGTGCAACTCTTGTGAGCGACCCGCTTCGGTTTCCCAGATTTCACGCAACATCTCGGGAGCCGCTTCAGTCATCAGAAAGCGACTGATCGCTTCTTTGAAGACGAGTTGATCTTCGGTAAATGTAAAATCCATGATCTATCCTCTTTTCATCGCGGCAGTTCGAGCAGGCGCTCGGCAATAATATTGCGCTGAATTTCATTGGTGCCGGCATAAATCGGTCCGGCTTGCGCAAACAAGAAGCCTTCCAGCCAGTCGCCATGCTCAACAGCATCGCTAGAACCCGGTTGCAGTTCTGCGTAAGCACCCAGCATTTGCATGGCCGCCTCGTGCATTTTCAAATCCAGTTCTGACCAAATAATTTTGTTGATACTGGACTCAGCACCAATGGTGGCGCCTTTATTAATACGACTGACAGTGTGATAGGCAGATTGCGCATAAGCTTCTGCGCTCATCCAACATTCGATCACTGCATCACGCAAACTGCCGTTTTCACCCTGCTCTGCTGCGTACTTGCGGTACAAGTCCACCAAGCGTTTTACCGTGGACTGGAAACGTGCCGGCGAGCGCAACAATAAGCCACGCTCAAAACCTGCTGTCGCCATCGCCACTGCCCAACCTTGGCCCACTTCACCAATGCAGTTCGAGGCAGGTACGCGCACATCATCAAAAAATACTTCAGCAAAAGCTTCTTTACCATTGAGTGCCTTAATCGGGCGCACAGTTACACCGGGCGCATCCAGTGGCACCATCATGTAGCTGAGGCCATGGTGACGCTTGCTATCGGGGTCAGTACGAAATAATCCAAACACCCAATCAGCATAAATGGCACGTGTCGACCAAGTTTTCTGGCCGTTAATCACAAACTCATCACCGTCCACTGTGGCACGGCTACGAATGGCGGCCATATCCGAGCCCGCATCCGGCTCAGACCAAGCTTGCGCCCACATGTCTTCACTCGAAGCAATGCGCGGTAAGAAACGCTTCTTCTGTTCTTCAGTACCGAACTCCATCAAGGTGGGTCCGAGTAACAATTGTCCGTTGTGGTTGACGCGCATCGGTGCGCCAGCCGCATAATATTCTTCTTCGAAAATCAACCACTCCATCAAGTCACAGCCACGACCACCAAGGTGCTCAGGCCACATCACCATGGACAGGCGACTCTCGTATAATTTGCCTTCCCACGCGCGATGCTCTTCAAAGCCTTCACGGGTATCGTAACTTTGCAGCGGCTTGGCGGGGACGTTCTGCGCGAGCCACTCCTGCACTTCCTTGCGGAACGCATTCTGCTTATCAGTAAATTTTAAGTGCATAACCGTATTCTCCTGCGCCAGCCTTAATCAAAATTGAGCGTCGCGTTTTTCCACAAATGCTCGACGACTCTCGGCCGAATCAGCAGTGGTGTAAGCCTCAAGAGTAAACCCTTGCTCCCAGCGGTATTTTTTCTCTAAATCGCCATCTTCAATGCCGTTCAAAGCTTCTTTAGCAATACGAATCATGGTGCCGCTTTTCGCGGCAATCTTGGCGGCAATTTCACGCGCAGCTGCAGGTAACTCAGCCTTAGTGGTGAGGCGCTCGATAAAGCCATACTGCATTGCATCCGGCGCGCTAACCGCCTCACCGGTAAAGAACATATGACGGACTTTTTGTACCGGGAACAGGCGCTGCAAATGCGCACCACCGCCCATGGCACCACGGTCCACTTCTGGCAGCGCAAAGCTGGCACACTCAGACGCTAGAACAATATCCGCAGCGCCCGTGATACCAATGCCACCACCTAAAACAAAACCATGCACCGCCACAATCACCGGCACTGGGCACAGGTGTACGGCACGGAAAGTCGCGTAGTTACCCGCGTTAACCCGCACAATCAGATCAGGGTTCGCATCCAATTCTTTAATATCGACGCCAGCGCAAAAGCCACGACCTTCGGCACGAATAATAATGACGCGTACGTCCTCATTAGCACCCAAAGTATCGATACCCTTTGCTAACGCCAGCCACTCATCGCTGTTAAGCGCGTTCACAGGAGGTTTACACAGCACCAACTCAGCGATGCCATCGTTAATTTGTGTTGTAAATGCAGTACTACTTGGGGTGCTCATCATTAAACTCCTGCTGACTCGGATTCAATATCGGTGGGTGCTACACAACGGGCTTGCAGACGTTCTAGACACTGCTCTGCTTCAGCGACAATGCTGTCAATCAACTCGGCACAACTGGGCAAATTGTCAATCGCCGCGGCCACTTGACCACTGGGCAAAATGCCTTCAGCAGGAAAGCCATCGACCATAGAACGTTGTAATAACACTGGCTGATTGGCAGCCATCACCACTTGCGACATCGCTGATGGATCATCTTTGATGGCGCTAAAAAATGTTTTAATCATGTGACTGGTACTCATACCCGTCTGCGCCTTCCACTGACGGGCACTGCGCAAGGCAATCCATAAACGACCGATCGGGCCTTTGGATTCCAAGTGACGGATAAACTCGTTTTCCACCATACGGTGACGCATACCATCCACCGCTAAAGTCACGCGTATCTGTTGTGGATCATTGGTAGCGAGGTAACGCTCCAGGGTCTTTTTGGGTGTTGGCGAATCTGAGGTCATCATAAAACGCGTGCCCATGGCGATCCCTTCTGCGCCTGCAGCTAAGGCAGATGCCAAGCCACGCCCAGTCGAGTAACCACCGGCAGCAATCACCGGCACCGATACCGCATCCAATACTTGTGGCAGTAAAATAGTGCTCGGCACACCACCGGTGTGACCGCCACCTTCAGCGCCTTGAATAGTGATCATATCCGCACCCAACTCAATGGCTTTGAGTGCGTGTTTCAATGCGCCGACTGTTGGAATGCACAGCACACCAGCCGCTTTAAAGCGGGCAATGGTTGCTTTATCCGGGCCGCGACCATAGCTGACTGCTTTCAAGCGATAGGCAATCGCTAGATCAATACACTGGGCCGCATTTTCCTGGAACATATGAAAGTTCAGACCAAAATTGCTGCCACCAGTACTGCTGATAACACGTTTAATCTCACCTTCGAGCTCAGACGCATCAATAGTCGCGCCAGCTAAAAAACCAAAGCCACCGGCCTTGGTTGTGGCAATAACAAGATTAGAGTCAGACACCCAACCCATGGCTGTTTGGACAATCGGATAACGGCAACCCAGTGCCTCAGTTAAGCGTGTGCGCGGTAATGTCATGGCTTGTCCCCAGCAGCGGCTTCAGCTTTATTTTGTGCCGCCATTTTCTTGCCATCAAAACCAGCCAACTTATCACCCGACACTTGCTCGTTATGCACGTGAGCAAAGTGGTGCCAGGCAAAAGCCGCTTCCATACCGGTGCGCTTGCCTTGTAAGTCTTCGATATGGTTAATCGCTTGCTTGGTCAAGGCCAAACCCATACGCGGCTGCGTAGCAATACGCTGCGCCATTTTCAGCGCTTCGTTGTGCAACTCATCACGCGCCACAACGCGGTTAACCATACCCAACTCATAAGCACGTGAAGCGGGCATACGATCACCGAGCATCAAAAACTCTTTGGCGATGCGCGGGTGCATTTCAAAGGCATGCGCAAAGTACTCAACCCCTGGAATCCCCATACGTACCACTGGATCTTGGAAGAAGGCATCATCACTGGCGACGATAAAGTCACACACCCAGGCCAACATCAGACCACCGGCAATACAACCACCCTGCACTACAGCAATTGTAGGCTTGGGCATGTCGCGCCAGCGGCGGCACATATTTAGGTACACCTCTTGCTCGCGGACATAGAGAAACTCGCCGCCAGGCTTATTGGTGTGATCCCACCACAAGTGCTTGTGCTCAAAGGACTTGTTCACATCACGACCCGGGGTCCCGATGTCATGACCGGCAGAGAAATGCTTGCCGGTCGAAGTCAACATAATCACTTTTACGTTATCGTCGTTAATCGCCTGACGAAAACAATCATCCAGCGCATAAGTCATCTGCGAATTCTGTACGTTGTTGTACTGCGGACGACTCATGGTGAGGATGGCAATGCCATCCTCAACCCTATATTGCACAGGCTCATCGGTTTCATAGACAGATTCATCGACACGCGGTGTTAATTTGTCTAAATCACTCATACTTAAACCTGCTCTGCAGTGCGTATGCCAGCCGGATTTCCTTTCAGCTGCTTAGAACGCAAGTTGTGTGGGT
>JAAZCO010000434.1 GCA_012513235.1 Gammaproteobacteria bacterium | reverse complement strand
GCTCACATTAAGCTGTTGAAAAGTTAACGGATTGCTTTGGATGCTGATTTTATTATTGCGATATTCAGTTGATACGGTCGCTGCATGTATTGCAGTTTTATTGTTCTCTAATCATCTGTACCGCTGTTTTTGTTATCCTCTACAAAGTAATCAGTTAGCTGCGTCTCTTATGCTGTTGTTTTTATTATGCTAGAGCCGTTACGTCTTATTCTTATTATTAGTGTTTGTTTTTATTGTTGTTGTACGGATATACAAAGCAGGTGCCGTGCCAGCTTTTATTAAGTCCTTTAAAATCAATGGCTTATGATTTTTTTTTGGTTTTTGATGGGTTTTTGCGTGTGATGTGTGGGGCGCTTTTATGGGAAGTGTTACCGCTGGTCACGTTAAGTGTTACGTGCGGCTGTTATGGGTAACAGTTTGTGTTTGATGTACGGGGGTAACACTCTTTAAGTCTGTGTGCTGACGTTGAGGCGTATCAATGTACGCTCAGTCAATTCAGGCTATGCTGTGAAGTACATATATAGCTCGCAGTGAATACACAACTGCGGCACCACCAGTTGAGGTTGACTATGAACCAGACCGCAAGTTTTTTTATGCCTGTTGTATCGTTATTTGGCGCTAATGTTTTATCTGAGTTGGCGTCGCGCGTTGCATCCTTAGGTGGTGCTAAGCCGCTGGTTGTCACTGACCAAGGCATGACGCAGTTGGGCTATACCAAGCAAGTCACCGACTTATTAGAGCAGGCGGGCATTGCTTACGCTGTTTTTGATGAAACTGTGCCAAATCCGACCGACACCAATGTGAATGAGGGCGCGCAAGCCTATACCGACAATCAGTGCGATATGTTGATCTCGCTGGGTGGCGGTAGTGCGCATGACTGTTGTAAGGGTGTGGGTTTATTAGTGTCCAATGGCGGCAGCATTGCTGATTACGAAGGCGTGGATCAGTCTAAACAAGCTTTACCACCTTATATTGCGATTAACACAACGGCGGGTACAGCCAGTGAGTTAACCCGCTTTACCATTATTACTAACACCTCTAATCACGTGAAAATGGCTATTGTTGATTGGCGCGTCACGCCAGATTTAGCCATTAATGATCCATTGTTGATGGTGGCAATGCCGCCGTCTTTGACAGCAGCAACAGGTATGGATGCCTTAACCCATGCCGTTGAAGCCTATGTGTCAACGGATGCCAACCCCATTACTGATGCCTGTGCTTTGCAAGCGATGCGTTTAATTGCCAAGTATTTGCGTGTTGCTGTGGCACGTGGTGACGATTTGCAAGCGCGCGATCGTATGGCGTATGCGCAGTATTTAGCCGGTATGGCATTTAATAATGCTGGCTTAGGCCACGTGCATGCCATGTCGCACCAGCTCGGTGGTATGTATAACTTGCCGCACGGTGTCTGTAACGCGCTGTTGTTACCGCACGTATGTGAAGCCAACTTGATGGCGGCACAAGAGCGTTATGCTGATATCGCTGAAGCCTTAGGTGAAAATACTTACGGTTTGCCAGTGCGTGAAGCAGCACAAATGGCCGTGGTAGCGATTCGTGCTTTGTCAGAGGATGTGGGTATTCCAAGTACGCTCACTGAGTTGGGTGTGCAGGATAAAGATATTGAAACGATGGTTGAGCATGCGCAAAAAGATGTGTGCGCGGCAACTAACCCACGTCGTTTAAATGATAAAGAAGTCGCAGCGATTTTCCGTGCGGCGATGTAACACTTAAATATACTGTTCGGCCTGTACGTCCAAACGCCTCGCGCTAAACCGCGGGGCGTTTTGCGTTTTCTAGTGAGTCAGAATGTGCTGGTCTATGTGCAGTATTCTGCTGGTCAGTTAGGTTAGTTATTGGGCGTGATGGCTCGACAATGTTGTAAAAATCTATTGAGTTGCGGCGATAGCGTTTTATTGCGGTGATAAATCAAAAATAAGCGCCGAGATAAGCGTGGTAGTGGTGTTTTAACTTCGATCAACTCACCGCTGGCCAATTGTCGAGCGACAATCATGCGCGATAAACAGGCTAAGCCTAAACCGGCTGCCGTGGCATGTTTAATCGCCTCAGAGTTACTCAGTTGCATAGCCGGACGCAGTTGATACAGGTGGGGTAGCAAAACCTGCTCAACGGCTTCTTGCGTACCCGATCCCGCTTCACGCAGCAGCCACTGTGCGTTTTGCAGGTCATCCAGTGTCACCTTGTGTTGCGGCTGACCTTGTAAAATAGGGTGGTTGGGGGCGCAAACAATTACCAGTTCATCTTCCAGCCATGGCTCAGTGATTACATCCGGCTCGTGGCATGGACCTTCAATCAAACCTAGATCGACCGTAAAGTGCGCCACGGCTGTGGCAATGGCTGCACTGTTAGCAATTTTGATTGTGGGGTTGCCTTGGGTAGAGTGAGTGCTGGGTAGGCTGAGCAGTCTGGGCAGCAGATAGATACCAATAGTGGTGCTGGCGCCAATGTATAAGCCAGCGCAGGGGTGATCTGTGTCGACAAACTGCTGTTCAATGGTGCGCGCCGCATCGAGCATTTGCCGAGCTTGGGGTAACAGTAAGCGTCCGCTGTCATTGAGTATTAAGCGTTT
>JAAZCO010000433.1 GCA_012513235.1 Gammaproteobacteria bacterium | reverse complement strand
TCGGTATCGAGCCATTTGCGCATACCCCATTCGCCGACTATTGTGCCGTCAGTGTTGTGCACCACATGTCGGGTTGATACCACGCCCTGATCCAGCGACACAATGCCCAAGCCTGCGATGGCTTTGCTGGCTTGTTGCAAAGTGAGGCCGTAGCCCTGCGAGCGCGCAGAGAAATCACTGTCACGTTCATACAGCGTAAAGGGAATACCACGGTGCAAACAGGCCACAGCCAAGGCCACGCCACCAATCCCGCCACCAATAATAGCGACCTGTGGATACTGCTCAGTATCGGCGGCTGGCGGATGTGCAGCCGCAATCAACCCCGTCCCATGACAGTTAGGGCAAGCAGCTAAAGGTGCCTTGGGCTGCTCTGGCGCAGTGCCGCCATGCTGCTCGAAGTGCAACAAGGCGGCCTGATAGCTCAGCTTCACTTTTTTACGAATACGCAGACGCACCCGCCCTCGCCCTTGGCACTTAGGACACAGCGCCCAACTTGGCAGTGCTTGATTGGTTGACTTAATGTGAATGGCCCTCAGTTAACCTCGCGCAAGCTAGGTGGTCATTGTCTTAAAAGTTTGAACGATTTTTAGCGCTACATTGCGCTACAACATGGTCCGATTGCAATAAGTAGCTTTTTCAAAGTCACTGATACTCATTGCGATATTAGGTATATCAGGAAACAAACTCACAAGTTTACTCACGACTTGCTGTGATAGCTTAGCTTTTTGCTCAGTTGT
Organism: Gammaproteobacteria bacterium; assembly: GCA_012513235.1. Taxonomy (GTDB): domain Bacteria; phylum Pseudomonadota; class Gammaproteobacteria; order Pseudomonadales; family Pseudomonadaceae; genus Denitrificimonas. The sequence goes on along the minus strand of JAAZCO010000433.1, from coordinate 1,674 downwards.
ACGCCCTTGCATGATATGAGCAAAAACATGGATAAAGTCCTCGTTATTATTGCCCACAGTGTATGTTTTAAACGGATTCATTCTTGCTTTTATATCCCTCTCATTGAATAGTCCTGTTGCTTTAGCTACAAGATGAATTTGTTCAATAATAAATGTCTCTTCATGGTACTTAAGGACACTTTCAGAGCAGTCCATTATAAAATGCGGCATCAATTCTCCTCATTACACTGTGTATTGTTAACCCTAGTTGAAGGGGAACTCAGTAGAGCGCACATGTTTGAGCGCCTTGTTAGAGCCTTATATAAAAGATTTACTCACTAAATACCAGACATTCCCTCGCAACCACCCAAGCTCGGAGCTGTCGGTGAGGCGGCAGGATTCAGCGGCCCAATCCAAATAGTTTCCTATTTAGCTTTTAACTGGCGATCGCCACCCAATACAGGCAAACCTAGGCTAGACACTCAGGTAACGACCGCGCTCTGGCTAACTGCATGACGCTCTTGTCATAGCCCTGTTAGAATGAGATAAATTCAAAATACCTCTAACAATCAACAATTTTACTCATGTTGCTACTAAAGGAATGCTCATGCTCGATATTCGCCACCTCAAAACACTTAGCGCGTTACGCGATGCTGGCAGCTTGGTTGAGGCAGCAGAACGTCTGCACCTTACCCAGTCCGCCCTCTCCCATCAGTTTAAAGAAATGGAAGAGCGTATGGACATGCAACTCTTTGTACGTAAAACAAAGCCTGTGCGCTTTACCAGTGCCGGTTTACGTTTGCTTAGGCTGGCAGATGAAGTGCTGCCGCTGATGCGCAGTGCTGAGCGTGATATTACCCGCTTGCAAGGTGGCTCAGCCGGACGTTTGCATATGGCGATTGAGTGCCACAGTTGTTTTCAGTGGTTGATGCCGACCATTGACCAATTTCGCGATGCGTGGCCCGAAGTTGAGTTGGATCTGGCCTCAGGCTTTGCCTTTGCGCCTTTACCGGCTCTGGCGCGCGGTGACTTGGATTTAGTGGTCACCTCAGACCCGGTTGAAATCAGCGGGATCAGCTACATCCCACTCTTTGCTTATGAAGCGCTGTTAGCCGTGGCTAAGCAGCATCCTCTAGCGCAAAAAACCTATGTGATGCCTGAAGATTTGCGTGATGAAACTTTAATTATTTATCCGGTAGAGCATGACCGTTTAGATATTTTCAATCACTTTCTGGTACCTGCAGATATTGAACCCGCACAGGTACGTACCTCGGAGCTGACGGTAATGATGATGCAACTGGTGGCCAGCGGACGTGGTGTGTGTTGTTTGCCAAACTGGGCGATGCATGAATACACATCGAAAGGGTATGTCAGCGCGCGGCGTTTAGGTGAGGACGGTTTGTTTTCGACTTTATATGCAGCCGTGCGCACCGATATGCTCGAGGCCGCTTTTATGCAGGATTTTTTACTGACTGCCAAAGATACATCCTTTACCACTTTGGCTGGCGTCAGCGCGGTTAAGGAATAACCGCACTGTTAACAAACTAGCCGAGCAAGATAATCGACCAGACCGCTGCAATGGCGGTCATGCCAACCATTTGTGCGGCACTGCCCATATCTTTAGCGTTCTTAGACAGCGGATGCTGTTCTAAAGAAATGCGATCAATCGCCGCTTCAATGGCTGAGTTAAACAAC
>JAAZCO010000432.1 GCA_012513235.1 Gammaproteobacteria bacterium | reverse complement strand
CGCCCGCATTTATGCCCATCGGGTACATGCGGTAAACGGTGTGCTGACTCAAAGGTAAACTCTTTAAAAATTTCCACAAATAGATCCGCAATAGTTGATTTTAATGGGAGCAGTTTAGCAGGTATGCCATGCTGTAGGTGTACAGCGTCTGGATTGATTCGGACTGCGCGGCCTGCTTTTAAGTTTCAGTTAAGCTTACGCCTGTAGATTATTGAGTGTCGACACACCATAGGGTTGTGTTGAATCACTCTAAACAAGGAAATAATCATGAAAAAATTAACAGCATTATGCATCTCTGGTGCTTTATTGATGGGTGCAGGTTTGGTTCAGGCCAAAGATGTCAGCCCTGCTAAAACAGTTGAATTGAGCGTGTCCGGCACTATTTTAGCGTTTGATAAACTGGATCAGGCTGCCTTGGCGCTGCATCCACAGGCGACTATTTTAGACACTGAGCTTGAAGAGTCGTATGGCCGTTATATTTATCAAGTCGATCTGCGCGATGCTCAAGGCCAAGAGTGGGAAATTGAAATGGATGCCACCACTGCTGAGATCTTAAAAAACCGACAGGATGACTGATGCGTAAAAACGCTCTATCGATCAGCTTGATCGTGCTGTATTTTGCGGCTGCTACCACTGCTTGGGCTCGTGATTTAGGGCACGATGAGGCACTAAAATTGCATCGTCAAGGCACGATTCTCTCGTCGCAACTGTTTTGGCAGCGCGCTTTAGAGCGGCATCCGCAAGCGCGCCTGTTAGAGTTGGAGTTAGAGCACAAGCGTGGCCGTTATATATATGAGGTTGAGTTACTGACCGTACAAGGGCAGGTGCGCGAGCTGAAGTTTGATGCCAGCAGCGGTGAGTTATTAAAAGATGAAGAGGATGATTAATGCGCCTATTGCTGGTTGAAGATCACATTGCGTTAGCGGATGAACTGTGCGCGGGTCTGCAGCAATTGGGCTATGCGGTGGATTGGCTCACCGACGGTCGTGATGCAGCCTATCAAGGTGCGGTTGAGCCGTATGATTTAATCATTTTAGATTTGGGTTTGCCCGGCTTACCTGGCCTGCAAGTGCTGGCACAATGGCGCGCCGCAGCCATCACTACACCGGTGTTGATCTTAACCGCACGTAGCGCATGGAGTGAGCGCATTGATGGCTTAAAAGCGGGTGCCGATGACTATTTAACCAAGCCTTTTCATCAGGAAGAATTGTACTTAAGAGTGCAGGCGTTATTGCGTCGCAGTCATGGTTTTGCCAATCAAAGTCACCTTAATGCAGCAGGCTTGCGTTTGGATGAGTCGCAGCAAAGCGTCTACAGCCAAGGGCAAGAGATTGAGTTGACCGGTGCCGAGTTTCGTTTGCTGCGCTACTTTATGTTGCATGCGGGGCAAGTGTTATCCAAAAGTCATTTGGCAGAACATTTGTATGATGGTGAAACCGAACGAGACTCTAATGTTTTAGAGGTGCATGTTAATCATTTGCGCCGCAAGTTAGGGCGCACGGTGATCGAGACGCGCCGTGGCCAAGGGTATCGTTTTGCTGGCTGTGATCTCGCACCGTGAAGCGGTCTATTCAACGGCAACTGACATTCAGTTTAGCGCTACTGCTGATAGTGATGGGCTTAGTGGTGGCGCAAGCAGGCTTGTGGATTGTTGATCGCGGTTTGCGCCAACATATGCAGGGTAACTTGCAAGCTCAAGCTGAAAATCTGCTGGCCGCGCTGGTCAAGGGGCCGCAAGGTATACAGCTCAATAAGCAACACTATGATGCGGTTTTTTCCAAACCTTTTTCGGGTGAGTATTTTATCATTGAGTTTGACCAGCAGCGCTGGCGCTCACGCTCATTGTGGGACTTTTCGTTGGCTCAAGCGCAAGATGAGGTGGTGGCGGGCACCTTGGTGCCAGGGCCAGAACAGCAGCAGTTGTTACTCTACCAAGGACGTTATCAACGTTATAAAACTGATATAAAAATCACTGTTGCACATGATTACAGTCCCGTTTTGGTTAGTTTTCAGCAGGCGCAGATTATTGGCGGTAGCTTAGGTCTGCTGGCGCTGCTCTTGACCTTGCTATTGCAGCGCGTGCTGGTGCGCCGAGCTTTGCAGCCGTTAGAGCGAACACGGGTGCAGATTGAGCAGTTACAACGCGGTCAGCGTAGCCAGTTAGAAAACGATTTGCCGCTTGAGCTACAGCCGTTAGTGCAGCAGGTGAATCGCTTATTGCAGCATACCGAAGAGATGCTGCAGCGCTCGCGTAAAGGTATCGGTAATTTAGGTCATGCGCTCAAAACGCCTTTGGCGGTACTGATGAGTTTGCTGCAGCGTGCTGAACTCAAGCAGCAACCTGAGTTGTCAGCATTAATCCAAGCCCAGTTGCAGCAGATTGAGCAGCGTATTGCGCGCGAGTTAACCCGTGCACGTTTGTCAGGCGAGGCATTGCCTGGTGCCTATTTTGACTGCGCACAGGAATTGCCCAGCCTATTTCAGTTGATGAATCATGTGCACGGCGATGTCTTAACTTTGCAGTGGCATGCCGCGCCAGCATTGCGTTTACCCTATGAGCGAGACGACCTGCTAGAGATGCTGGGTAATCTGCTGGATAACGCCTGTAAGTGGGCCGACAGCAGTGTGCAATTGAGTATAGAGCAACAGGGTGCGACTTATTATGTGCGAGTCGATGATGATGGCCCAGGGATTGCCGAAAGTCAGCGTGAGCAAGTGCAACAGCGTGGCTCGCGCTTGGATGAGCAGAGTGCTGGGCACGGTTTAGGTCTGGGTATTGTCCGAGATATAGTGGCCGCTGTGCAGGGTTCCATACAGTTACTCAATAGCCCGCTGGGCGGGCTGCGAGTGGAAATTTGCTTGCCGGCACGAGCTGAATAAATACGACTCAGTTGTCTGTATTACAGCGGCACGTTAATTAATTTTTGCGCCGCTAATGATAAACTCACCGACAGCAACATAATGGCAAAAATACGCTGCAGTATGGGGCCGCCCAGACGCGTGGCTAATTTGTTGCCTAGTAATACGCCGCAGGCACCACCTACAGTGAGTCCGACTAATAGCTGCATCGGCGGTTGTGCCGCGCTGAAATACATTAAAAAGCCTGCGCCCGATACCAGAGCAATCACAGCCATGGATGTGGCGGTTGCCGCGAGCATCGACAGCGGGCTAAACCACAGTAGTGCCGGTACAATTAAAAAGCCGCCACCCACGCCCATTAGACCGGATAACACGCCAACGAATAAACCCACCACCACTAGCATGCCGCGGTTGAGGGGTTTTTTCTCTGATTGTTCAGGCAAACTGGCGTTGCTCCACATGCGCCATGCTGACCAGAGCACCAATACACAAAAACCTAAGACCAGCCAAAACTCACTTATGAGCTGTCCTAATTGCTGGCCAATCCAGCTGCCTGGCAAACCACTGACAGCCAGTAACACCACGGGGACAAGATGCACATCACCTGCACGCCAACGTCCGATGGCGCCAATCAGCGCAGATAAACTGACAGCACCGAGGCTGACGCCGATTGCATCACGCAAAGGTAAATGCAGACTGAGCAGCAAAGGTAAAGCCACTAGCGAGCCGCCAGCACCGGTTAAACCTAAAAGAGTGCCAAGCAGTAAGCCAATGCCCAGAGCTTCGTAAATAATGGTTTCCACGGTTTAATTCCGTATTCAAAGTATACAAGCGCACAGTGTACGGGGTTCGCACCATGGGGTAAAAAGTCTTGTGCTGTTTTCTAACGCAAGAAGAGTAGGGCACACATCAGCTGTGACTGACTCTGCGCAGAGATTGGTAGGTGTAGCGCTACAGTGCTCCTGCGGCGCTAGTAAGGAACGGGCTGTTATTGGCTTTGACCTATATGGCGTAGCGTAAATGCACCACGCAGTTCGCCTGCAGAGTAACCGCGAGCCTTGTCGTTCGGGTATTTTTCATTGAGGGCTGCAGCGATTGCAGGTTGGATATCAGTACCGTGACAGCCTAAACAGCCTTCTTGTACTGGAATGGCCTTCATTAAACGAAATTGGCCATCAACGGTCTCAGCATAGCTGATCGTTTTGGCATCTTCACCTTGAGCCGCGCGCTTGGCGAATTGTTGTAAAACAGCGCGCTCCCAGTCATCGGGTGTATTAGCGTCGCTGCGTGTTTTTAAAGAGGTGCGGCCGACTTGCCAGGCAGTGTTGCTATGTTCAGCAGCAATATCAGGCGCTAATGCTTGGCAAGCAGCCACTGCAGCGACCGGGCCACCATCTTCTTTGGCCTGTTGTACCGTGTCCATTAAGTGCTGAGCAAAAGGAGGTATTAAAGTGGCGGCTTCTTGCTTGAGCGTGTCAGTGTGAGTTGCAGCACTGATGCTCTGGGTTAGAATGGCTGTGCAAAATAAAGCACCAAGAGAGGCGAGTGTGCGCATGGCTTATTCCTGTTTTGATAGATACGTTATAAGTATAATAAACGCATACTTTACACTGAAAATTTGAGGTTGCACTTATCATTTACTGTTTAGATTGTCGCGGCAATGAATAATCATCATGCTGGGCGGCAGCGTTGCCAACGCTGCTTTCGGCCTTTGGCGCATTGTTTATGCAGCTTAATTCCATCACTGCCCAGTCGTACTCAAGTGCTGGTTGTACAGCATCCAGATGAGACTAAGCACGCCTTAAATACGGCGCGTTTTGTGGCGCTGGGTTTGCAAAATGCACAGTGGGTGATTGCCGAAACTGTAGAGAACCTTGAGCAGTATCTGCAACAGCCAGGCTACCGTGCTTGTGTGTTGTTTCCTGGGGAGCAGGCCAAAACATTATCAGCTTACCAAGCTACTGAACTGCCTTTATTACTGGTTGTGCCTGATGGAACTTGGCGTAAGGCGCGCAAGATTTTGCACTGTAATCCGCTGCTGGCAGCCTTGCCGCGAGTGACCTTGCCGTTAGGGTTGAGCAGTCGCTATCGCTTACGTAAAGCACCCGGCGCAGATGCCTTAGCTACTGTTGAGGCGGTGCACTATGCTTTAAGTGTTTTAGAGCCTGAGCAAGATTTTAGTGCGCTGTTGCAGCCCTTTGAAGCTTTGATTGAAGGGCAGATTCAAGCTATGGGTGCGCAGGTGTATCAGCGTAATCATGTTGATTAAGTTGGTGAGGTGTTACTTTGGGTTAAGACTGTTGAGCTAAGAAGCTGTTGTGCTCTAGCTGTGTTCTTATTTGGAGAGTTAAGATGAATTTTCACACACGTAAATGGGTCAAGCCCGAAGATTTAAACCCTAATGGGACTCTATTTGGCGGTAGTTTATTGCGCTGGATTGATGAGGAAGCGGCGATTTATGCCATTGTGCAACTGGGCAATCAAAAAGTAGTGACTAAGCTGATTTCTGAAGTGAATTTTCTCAGTTCTGCGCAGCAAAGTGACATTATTGAACTGGGTATTACCGCAACAGCTTTTGGGCGGACATCGATTACGATGCGCTGTGTGGTGCGTAATAAAATCACCCACAAGAATATTCTAACGATTGAGCGGATGGTGTTTGTGAATATGGGGCCGGACGGTAAACCTGCGCCGCATGGTAAAACTGAGATTTGTTACACCCACGAGCGGATCAGTCGTGAATTGTCGCAGACAGAGCAAACTGAGTGATATGGCTAACTGACGCATTGAGTATGCGTCAGTTAGCTGAGGCTACACTTGCTGTTACACGTTAAATCTAAAGTGCATTACGTCGCCATCTTTTACGATGTATTCCTTACCTTCCAAGCGCCATTTGCCCGCTTCTTTAGCACCGGCTTCGCCTTTGTACTGAACAAAGTCGTTATAAGCGATGACTTCTGCGCGGATAAAGCCTTTCTCAAAGTCAGTGTGGATTGCTGCTGCTGCACGAGGAGCAGTGGCACCAATCTTAGTGGTCCAAGCACGAACTTCCTTAACGCCAGCAGTGAAGTAGGTTTGCAACTCAAGTAGCTCATAGCCTGCGCGAATCACACGGTTCAAGCCCGGCTCTTCTAGGCCTAGTGCCTCAAGGAACATATCCTTTTCTTCGCCGTCATCCAGTTCTGCAATTTCAGCTTCGATTTTATTACAGACCGGAACGACAATGGCGCCTTCTTCTTCAGCAATGGCACGGACGATATCCAGCAGCGGGTTATCCTCAAAGCCATCTTCCGCCACGTTGGCGATATACATCACTGGCTTCACCGTCAGTAAATGAAAGCTACGCACGTGCTGCTTTTCATCTTCGCTCCAGCTTTTCAGCAATGAGCGGGCTGGTTTGCCTTCAGTAAAGTGGCTGATCAGTTGCTCAAGTAAGACTTTTTGTGCGACTGAGTCTTTATCGCCGCCTTTGGCGTTACGTGTGACACGTTGCAGTTGTTTTTCGCAGCTATCAAGGTCAGCGAAAATCAGCTCAAGGTCAATGATTTCAATATCACGCTTAGGATCCACAGAGTTGGAGACGTGAATAACGTTCTCGTCCTCAAAGCAACGTACCACGTGCGCAATCGCGTCGGTTTCACGGATGTTAGCGAGGAACTTATTACCTAAGCCTTCACCTTTAGATGCGCCGGCAACCAAGCCTGCAATATCCACAAACTCCATAGTGGTCGGCCAAACACGCTCTGGTTGCACGATTTCAGCCAGCGGAGCTAAGCGAGGATCAGGTACCGCAACGATGCCCGTATTCGGCTCGATGGTACAGAACGGAAAGTTTTCGGCAGCAATGCCTGATTTAGTTAAGGCATTAAAGAGGGTCGACTTGCCAACGTTGGGCAAACCCACGATACCGCAGTTAAATCCCATGATGATTTCCTCGGGAGAAAAGAGTCAAGCCTTTTGGCTGTGT